>NZ_JBSHMJ010000015.1:0-84543 GCF_053645265.1 Dietzia sp. NPDC055343
TCACGAAGCTCGTCTGGGTACTTGCGCGGTGCTCCCATGGTTCTGATGATCCCTTCCCGGGTATTCGATGTCTCCATCAAACCCGGGGCGATTCATTATTTAAGAGCGATGAATCGTTGAGTGCCCATGAGGGAAGCAGTAGTGAGACGCCTTCCTTTGACCGTTCCCGTCCTGGTGAACAGTCGATCGTCAGCGGCTGCGTCATGCGCCACTGCGGGGCAGGGCTAGCTATCGGCTAACTCAGCCAACGCGCAAGCAAGTCGATAATCACGGAATCACACCCAATCCACCTGGTCATTGCGGGCACGAAGGACCAGTTGACGCGACGCACCAGGCGCCGCCTACTCCTCTCGCTGAAGTGCTCGATAGAGAGTGGATCGACCCACTCCGAGATCTCGAGCAATCGCCGACGGTCCCTCCCCCGCCTCGACGCGGGCCCGGGCCTTGTCGATTTGCTCGGCCGTCAGGACGCGTTTGCGCCCCTTGTACTTGCCCTTCGCCTTGGCGATGGCGATGCCCTCGGCTTGGCGTTCGCGGATGATGGCCCGCTCGAACTCCGCAAACGCCCCCAGTAGAGAGAGCATGAGGTCGGCGCGCGGGTCCTGGGCGCCGGCGGCGTAGATTGCCCGTTCGTGGATGAACTCCACGCTCGCGCCCTTCGCAGTGATCTCTCCAACGATCTGCTTGAGATCGACAAGGGAGCGGGCGAGACGGTCCATCGAGGCGACAATCAGCTCGTCACCGTCTCGCAGATACCTGATGCACTCTTCTAGCTTCACTCGATCGGAACGCGAGCGTGCGGACTGCTTCTCGACGTAGACGCGGTCGCACTCCCCCACCGCCTCGAGCTGACGGGCCTCGTTCTGATCGGCGGCCGACACCCGCACGTACGCCACCCGTTGTCCACGCGGACGCGAGGCCCGGCGAGTCGGCTTCGGATCCGGCTTGGGCTTGGGCTTGGGCTTGGACGTCCGCTCGATGACATTCTCCGAGTCCGTCGACTCCACCCGAAAGTTCCAACCCAACTCGTCCCGACGACGGAATCGAGTCCGCACGCTCCCGCGGCTGACGATGAGCACCTCCTCGCCGCCATCACCCGAACGGTTCAGCAACGTCCCGATCCGATCAGCCACGAGGAGACCCTTTCGCCAAGAATCTGTATCAATAGATCTTAGACCCCACGGGAAGACGTGTCACAAATGCCGATCTAGACTGTGGCTTTCGCCGTTATATGGCGGGGTTCTGTCGACGCTCTGTGGCGGCATCTGCTCATGGCGATACACGCGAGCACCGGTCTGGTCACAGATAGCGGCAGACGGTCGTGGTGTCGCATTTGGTGGGGTCGCTGGTGGTGGCACTGTGGTGAAGGTGCGCGACGGTGTGTCGCAGTGCTTGCAGGTCGGCGATTTGGCGGTCCAGGTCGCCCAGGTGGGCTTCGAGCAGGGCGTGCACGTGCTGGCAGGGTGCGACTCCGGCGTCGCGGATGTCGAGGATCTCGCGAATCTGGGCCAGGGTGAGCCCAGCGGCGCGGCCGCGGCGAACGAAGTCCAGGCGCGCCAGGGCCGCAGGGGTGTAGTCGCGGTATCCGTTGGCGGTGCGCTCAGGCGCAGGTAGTAGGCCGGCTTCTTCGTAGAAGCGCAGCGTCTTGGTTGTGGTGCCGCTGGCCACGGCCAACTCACCGATGCGCACAGTGGCCCCTTTCTCGGCTCTCGTCCATGTTCGCCTTGACCTTCCCCTGCGCTGGAACGTCCACTATGGACGCTGAAGAGGGGTCACGCGAAGGAAGGTGGGCAAATGGGTGTGGACTACGACGTCGATCTGGCCGTGATCGGCTCAGGAGGCGCGGCGATGTCCGCCGCCATCGCGGCCAGCCAGGCCGGTAAGAGCGTCGTGCTGGTTGAGCGCGGTGTTCTGGGCGGGACGTGCGTGAACATCGGCTGCGTGCCGTCCAAGACGCTCCTGGCGGCCGCCGGGGCCCGGCACGCCGCGCTCACCAATCCCTTCAAAGGTGCCCCAACGTCAGCCGCACCGGTGAACCTCGGCGATCTGGAGGCCCAGAAGGACGCACTCATCGAGCGCCTGCGTGATGCGAAGTACGCCGATGTGGCCGCTGCCTACGGCTTCCAGGTCCGCCCAGGCCAGGCCAGCTTCCTGGACGGGGACACCCTGGCCGTCGACGGCCAGGCGCTGCGGGCCCGGGCCTATCTGGTCGCCACCGGTGCCACCCCCGCCATCCCGGAGGTGGTCGGTCTCGACTCTGTGGACCGGCTGACGTCCACCACCGCGATGCAGCTGACCGAGCTGCCTGAGTCCCTGGTCGTTATCGGTGGCGGGTACGTCGGGATGGAGCAGGCCCAGCTGTTCGCTCACCTCGGCACCCGGGTCTCTGTGGTCGGGCGTCTGGCGCCGCACGCCGAGCCGGAGCTGGCCCAGAGACTTCGGGAAGTCTTCACCGACGACGGCATCACCGTGGTCGAAGAGCGCGCGACCACTGTGGCCCGCGAACCAGGCCCCGCAGGAGAGGTGGTGGTGACCACGGACTCGGGCGAACAGGTGCGCGGCGCGCAGGTCCTGGTGGCCACCGGACGCCTGCCCCGCACCGACGGCCTGAACCTGGCCGCTGCCGGTGTGGACGTGGACGAGCGCGGCTTCGTCGTGGTCGACCAGACCCAGCGCACCTCCAACCCGCGCGTCTGGGCCGCCGGTGACGTCTCGGGGGCTCCCCAGTACGTCTACGCCGCCGCCGCCGGCGGTCGGGCCGCCGCGCTCAACGCCCTGACCGAGGACAGGTACCCGCCGGCAGCTCGGGTCGACTACGCCGGCTTTCCTGCGGTCGTGTTCACCCGGCCCCAGCTGGCCTCGGCGGGGTTGACCGAGGACGAGGCCCTCACCCGAGGGCACGCGTGCGACTGCCGCGTCCTGGACCTGTCCGATGTCCCCCGGGCGCTCGTCCAGCACGACACCCGCGGGGCGGTGAAGCTCGTCGCCGACGCCGTGAGCGGCAAGGTTCTGGGCGTGCACGCTCTGGCGGACGGGGCCGGGGAGATCATGCTGGCGGCCACCTACGCCATCAAAAGCGGCATGACCGTCGACGATCTGGCCGACACCTGGGCGCCGTACCTGACCATGAGCGAAAGCCTGCGCATCGTGGCCGGCCTCTTCCGAAACCAGATGCCGACGTCATGCTGCGCCTGAAACCCGCGGCCCCAGCGGGGTGGACGAGGGCTCCCGCGGCGGCCCGCCTGGCGCCGTGAATGTGCCTTAAAAACCTACAGTATTTTAAGACACTCGACACCGCCCAGGACGGTGGCCGGTTTTGAGTCGTTTTCCTGGGCCTTCGGCCACCTACCCGCGTCTCACTAAGTCGTCTTGACGGGTTCTGTCGCAGGAGCCGCTTCGGTAGGGGTTTATGGGGCAGAATCAACACATGAGGCATTTGGGGTACACCCGCGTGAGTACCGCGAGTCAGGACGCGCAGTTGCAGCTGGATGCACTCGTGGATTCCGGGGTTCAGAAGCGGGATGTGTTTGCGGATGTCACCTCGGGGAGCCGGACTGCGATCGAGCGCCCAGGCATGAAGCGACTGCTCGACTATGTCGAGCCCGGTGACACGGTCGTGGTGTGGCGTATTGACCGCCTCGGCCGCTCACTGATTGATGTCCTCAACACTGTGAATCTTCTTCGCGACAAGGGCGTGAAAATCCGATCGCTCTCGGATGGCATCGACCCGGAGACCACCTCGGGGAGGTTGATGCTGGGCATGCTCGCCACCTTGGCCGAGTACGAGCGCGAGTTGATCACTGAGCGAGTCAACGCCGGCATCGCCGCGGCGAAGCAGAACGGCACTAGGTTCGGTCGGCCTCCGGTCGACCCCGCAGTGATTGCAGAGAAGCTCGACATCGCCCAAGGTGCTCGAAAGAAGGGTCGCACCGCCGCCGAAGCCGCCAGCTTGGTCGGATGGTCCCGCGCTACGCTCTACCGTCACCAACAGGCCGCACGAGCAGGCGAGACACTCCGGAACTGACGCAAGCGGTTACCGCCAAACATCGCCGCCAAAACGCCGCCACTTATCGGTGCGACTCACAGCTCAAAAGTGGTCGCTGTCCTGGACGGTGTCGGGTGTCTTGAAAACCTTTAGGTTTTTAAGGCGTTGTCCCAACAGTTCAGCAGGCGCTGTATAGTTCAGTAAGTGCTGACTATTGTTTCTCGTGTGGATGTGATGAACCGGTTAGGGCGGGCGATGGCCGACCCGACGCGGTCCCGGATACTGCTGACCTTGCTGCAGCAGCCGGCCTACCCGGCGGAGCTGGCCCGCGATTTGGAGCTGACACGGTCGAACGTGTCGAACCATCTGGCATGCCTGCGCGACTGCGGGATCGTTGTCGCCGTGCCCGAAGGTCGCCAGACCCGGTACGAGATCGCAGACCCGCACTTGGCGCGGTCGCTGTCCTCCTTGGTCGAGGTCACCCTCGCGGTCAACGAAAACGCCCCCTGCTTGGAGCCCGACTGCTCAGTGCCGGGTTGTCACGCCACGGAGGTGCAGGCGTGATCCTGTCCTCGGCCCTGCAGGCGATCGGCCTGTTCATTGCCACCAATATCGACGACATCATCGTCCTGTCGCTGTTTTTCGCCCGCGGAGCAGGCCAACGCGGCACCACCGCACGCATTCTGGCCGGCCAGTATCTTGGCTTCGTCGGCATCCTCGGCGCCGCAGTGCTCGTCTCCCTGGGCGCGGGAGCCTTCCTGCCCCCGGGGGCCATCCCTTACTTCGGGCTGATCCCACTGGGCTTGGGACTGTGGGCCGCGTGGCAGGCCTGGCGCGGGGACGATGATGACGACGACGATGCAAAGGTCGAGGGCAAGAACGTCGCCGTGTGGACCGTGGCCGGCGTAACCTTCGCCAACGGCGGCGACAACATCGGCGTCTACGTCCCCGTCTTTCTCAACGTGGGCACGGGAGCCGTAGTTGCCTACTGCATCGTGTTCCTGGTGCTGGTGGCGGGACTGGTGGGCCTGGCCAAGTTCGTCGCCACCCGCCGACCGATCGCCGAAGTCCTAGAGCGCTGGGAACATATCCTGTTCCCAACTGTCCTGATCGGCCTGGGCGCCTTCATCCTGATCAGCGGCGGAGCATTCGGACTCTGACAAAACCGACGCAAACCCCACCACGCACCCGTGAGCCGCCGACTCGCTCTAATTCTTCCGGCCAGAACGCCCGATTGGTACGGCGCCGCCAAGAAGTAACCACAGAAGACCGCCACAGAGCGATCAAGTCCACAAGTTGTCCCAGGACGCATATGTCCGAAAACTCGTGTCGACACTAGTGTCCGACCAAGGGTAGTTTCCACTACGCTGTGAGTCATGAAGGTGGGCTATGGGCGTGTGTCGACCCGAGATCAGCACCCTGAGGCTCAGCTCGACGCCCTCTCGGCCGCGGGTTGCGAGAAGGTCTTCGTCGACCACGCCTCAGGCAAGCTTTCTCGCCGACCACAGTTAGACCGGGCCCTTGAGGTGGCTTGCCGACCCGGGGACCTACTTGTGGTCACCAAGCTCGATCGCCTCGGCAGATCCCTGGAGCACCTCATGGAGATCGCCAAGGAGCTCGAGGCCGCCGGCGTCGGCCTTGTCGTTCTCGACCAAGGCATCGACACATCCACTCCGGTGGGCCGGATGTTCTTCCACATCCTCGGAGCTATTGCCGAGTTCGAACACGCTCTACTCTCTGAACGCACAAGAGATGGGCTGGCTGCGGCCCGCGCTCGTGGTCGCACCGGGGGACGGCCGGCCGCTCTGGGCCCTCGCCAGCTGGCCCTCGCCCGCCAGATGTATGACAGCACAGACGACGAGGGAGTCCCGCTTCACACAGTGGCGGAGATCGCCGCCGAGTTCGGAGTTGCACGCTCCACGATCTATCGCCACCTCGACGCCCCGGCCAGCTCCTCGACTCAGAAGCACGCCGAGAATAAGGTGACCCAATGACCGCACTGAGTCCCGAGAACGTCGCTTTGGTCGCGCTGTTGACCAGAGAGCCGACGATGCGGTGGGCCCAGTACCGGGATGACCTCGCCATCGACGCCCTTCCCAGTGGCCTCGTCACAGACGCTGCGGAACGCCAGCGTGGGGAAGCGACGCTGAGCAGGTGGCTCGATACTGCGGCGGGTGCGAACTTCTACTCCTACCTCGACTCTGGCTACCCAGCCCAGCTACGCGAAGTGTGGGACTTCCCGCCATTCGTCTTCCTCCAGGGCGATGAGACCCCGCTGCACTCCCCGCGTGGAGACAAAGGCATCTGCATTGTGGGGTCCCGATCTGCTTCGAGCGAAGCAGTGGCCGTGGCTAGCTACATCGCTCGATCACTGGCCGAGGAAGGCACCACGATCGTCTCGGGACTCGCCGCAGGTATCGACTACGCAGCCCATAGCGCAGCAGTACAGATGGGAGCACGGACCGTGGGCGTAGTCGGCACCGGTATAGACCGCTGCTACCCCTCGTCCTCCTGTCAGCTCCAGCAGCATCTGGCGGCCGGCCACGGAATGGTGCTCTCGCAATTCCCACCAGGCAGCTCCCCCACTCGATCATCATTTCCCATGCGCAATGGTGTGATGTCCGCATACGGCAACGCGACAATAATCGTGGCTGCAGACGAAAAGTCCGGTACGCGTCACCAGGCACGACAGGCAATCCGGCATGGTCGACCACTTATCCTCGCCGAGCCCGTGGCGCGGGAAACGACCTGGGGAAGAAAGCTCGCCGACGACCCATTCGTCGATGCGCACGTAGCCCGCACCCCTGACGACGCCATCGAGCTCGCGCGAAGCGTCCTCAACCGTCGGTCACCCGTACCTGCCGAGGCCACTCTCTTTTGAACATCCCGTTCAACCCAGACGACGGGCAGTACCTAGCCCAAGTGGCCCCGACGATGCACAACGCGTTCCGCGTCACCTCGAACAACGAGCTGTTCACCCTGCCAGGGAGTTCACTGTGCCGCCTCTGCGGAACACCAACGGAGGGGCACCAGTACTGCTACGTCTGTAGATACGACATCTTGGGCAGCAAGCTCAGGTCTGACCTCCCAGATCGCTATGCCTTCCTGACATACGCGATCACGGGCGAGCAATCAGGCCAAGACGCATATCAGTACAAAGACATCGGCGGGGCCGCACTCGATCGCCTGAAACTCCTGCTGTATTTTTTCGTTAACTACCACAGCGGCTGCCTTCGATTGAGCACAGGAGCGTCTGTCAGCCATATTGCGGTCGTCCCATCAGGTCGAGGACGAAAAGACCATCCTCTCGAGACCGAGCTTCTCCCGCTCTTTCCCTCCACGCTTGAACGAGTTGCAGTCACTCGAGTCGCAGCAGCTCGCAATGGAGGCCGCCAGATGCTGATTGACCCGTCGATCAACCACATCGACTCTGACGTCACCGGTCGCCACGTACTAGTCCTAGAAGACACATGGACCAGAGGATTCAGCGCCCTTTCTCTGGCCACCAGCCTCAAGCAAGCCGGCGCATCGCAGGTGAGCGTCCTGACTATCGCCCGCTACCTCAACACCCATCATCCACCTACAGAAGCATGGCTAAAGACGAACAGCCCCCTGCTCTCCTACGATCCAACCTTCTGCCCGATCACCCGCTCCCCCGAGTGTCCGGATGGCAACTGACCGCAGTCTGTTCGGAGTCCATCTGAGCTCGCAAACCCTACGGGGACTACGTGTCACAACACCGCATATGACCCTGTGAAACATCCAGATCGAGGTTTGTCGGGCCATCCCACACGGGTGTACTTATCTGAAGCGAACGGATTCTCTGAGAGAACGAGGAGCCGCACCAGACTCAGCCCAGTAAGAACGTCGGTGGGGATCGCTTGAATCCTGGCCGTAGGGGCAGTCCAAAATAGTCTCGGATGCGTGAGCCCTCTCAGCACCAGCGCTTCTTGGATCATCCCCTTGGCTCGGATCCTGCCGACCTCGCGACAACTCGCAACTGACACTCTCGTGACAACGCCCTGCTGGATCAGCACGAGATAGACACACTGTTAAGCAACCGACAGTTCCAGCATTTTCGCTCGGCGGCCGAGTAACATCCGCTTCATCACCTGAGTAGGCGCCTGACCTGCAAAGACCGGGATGGAGCGAGGAATTGACCACGACTGCGCCGGCCCCTGGCTGGTATCCGTACGGCCCGGCCGAGAGTGCGGCGGAGTGGGACGGTCGGGCCTGGACCGGTCACCACGTGGCGGACCCGGCGGTTCCTTCCTCCCGGCCCACCGCCGGCCGCTGGAGTTCCTCACCCGGCCGTGGTTCTGGCTGATCGTCGCGGGCGTCGTGATCACGGCGGCCGCCGGGGCGATGTGGAACTCCGGCGAATCCGCGTGGTGGATCGCCCCGGTAGCGGTCGGTCTCATCCTGGCCCTCTCGGGGATCGTGCTCCTGTTCCGCCCGCGGCTGCGGTTCGCCGAGGTGGCGGACCTTCCCGTGATCATCGGGGCCGACGTGGTCTCCGGGCTCATCGGGCTGGCGGTGGCGTTCCTACTTGAGGGGCAGACTCGAACCACATCTGCGGATGCCGTTCGCGCTCGATCTGTGGCTCTCGGGGCCCATCGAGGAGACCTGCAAGATCGCCGTCCCCGTGCTGCTGTTGGTGTTCGCCCGCACGCGGTTCGGAGATCCCCGCGCCGGCGTGCTGATGGTATTGGTCAGCGCAGCGGTGTTCGGGGTCGGCGAGGGTCTGCAGTACGTCAGCGGGGGCAGCGGCGCCAACAGTCACCTGCTGCAGTCGCTTGTCCGCCCGCTCGCGGAGATCTCCCATCCGTTGTAGGCCGCCATCGCCGCCGGCGCGATCTGGTTGGCAGCCCATCGGTCGGGCCGGGTGTTGACCTGGGCCGGGCTGGTCGGGTGGCTCGTCGCCGCGGGACTGCATTCGCTGCACGACGGCCTCTTCTCCTGGAACAAGGGGGCACCCAGAACGACACCACCGATCATGATCTGTCGATGACCGACGTCGTCGAGGGCGCCGTGGGCGGGAACATCATCAGCCTCGTCACCGCGGTGATCACCTTCCTCGTCCTCCGCCGTGACCTGCGGGAGCTCACGCCGCCGACCGCCGTCGACACCGCCCCGCGGTCGTGGCGTCCCCGGCTCGCGCCTTGGGGTGTGCCCGCGGCGACCCGCGAGCGGTGGGCGTCTGAGAATCCGGTGTCGTCTCCGTCCCGGATCGAATAGGTTCGGGCGCAGGGCGACTCACGCGCCCTCCCCCGAATCCGTCCCACAGGAGTGCTCGTGTCCCTCGCCACCGACCACCGCAAGCCCTCTCTCCGCACGATCGCCGCCAAACCCACCGCACTCCCGCGGACACTCTCCGCGGTGGCCGCCGCTGCCGCGGTGACCGTCGCGCTGCCACTCACCGCGTGTGCGCAGAGCATGATCCCGGGCGGTGGACCCGTCGGGTCCAGCACCGACTCTCTCGGATCCCTGGCCCCGGAGCGCCCCCTGTCCCCCGGCCCGGAGGTCGAGGTCGATGTGCTGGCCGACGGATTCACGATCCCGTGGGACGTGGCCCGCGATCCGAGTGGCGTCGTCGTCACCGGAGAGCGTGGCTCGGGCGCGCTGTACGCGATCCGTCCCGGCGGCGATAAGTCGGCCATCCAGGCCGACCTCGGTCCGGTGTTCAACGAGGCCGAGAGCGGGCTGATGGGGATCGCGTTGGCTGCGGACTTCGAGACCAGCCGCGAGCTCTACACGTGTCACTCCTCGGCCGACCACAACGACAACCGGGTCACCGCCTGGACCGCGACGAGCGACTGGTCTGCGATCGAGTCGCCGCGGGTGGTCGTCGACGGCATCCCGCTCAGCGAGGGCGGATTCCATTCCGGCTGCCGCATCCTGCCCATGGCCGACGGCTCGCTGTACATCGGCACGGGCGACACGTTCTCCGGCCCGGGCCCGCAGGATCCGGACTCGCTCGCCGGGAAGATCCTGCACGTCAACGGCGACGGCTCGCCCGCCGCGGACACCATCAGTGACGACTCCCCCGTTCTGACGATCGGCCACCGCAACGTGCAGGGACTCGCCGCACAGCCCGGCACCGATCGCATCTACTCCGCGGAGCACGGCCCGAATGTCGACGACGAGGTCAATCTTGTGCAGCCACGCGGCAACTACGGGTGGAACCCGAACCGCGGCGGCGAATACAACCAGGACGTCCCCATGACCGACACCGGCGCATTCCCGGATGCGGTGTCGGCGGTCTGGAGCTCGGGCGCCCCGACGCTGGCGCCGGGCGGGATGACGTTCCTCGACGACCCCGCGTGGGGCGAGTGGAACGGCGCGATCGCGGTAGCGATGCTCAAGACCAGCCAGATCGTCCTGATGAAGCTGTCCCCGGACGGCAACTCGGTCACCGAGATGGCGACGCTCCTGCGCGACGTCCACGGCCGGATGCGGTCCATCACCCCGGAACCGGGCGGCTCGCTGCTGGTGACCACCTCCAACGGCGGCGGCAACGACGAGGTCCTGCGGATCAGCCCCGCCGCCGCCGAGTAACCGCGGCAGGCCTACAGCCGTAGGACCTCGCGGGCGGCGTCGGCCAACGCGACCGCGTAGCCGGCGCCGTGCCCCGCCGAGTGGGTGGCCAGCGGATGCAGCTGGTGCAGCGGCACGCGGTCGCGCCAGCCCTCCGTCAAGGGGCGTGCCTGGTCATATCCGTGCAGTATCCGGTCCAGGTGCGGCGCGCCGAACAGGGCGAGCATCGCCAGATCGGTTTCGCGATGGCCGCCGTGGGCGGCGGGGTCGATGAGCACCGCCTCCCCGTCCGGCGTCCACAGCACGTTTCCCGTCCACAGGTCGCCGTGGAGGCGGGCGGGACGGTCGGCCGGGTCGTCGAGCTCGCCGGAGGCCACGCGGTCGCAGGCCCGCTCCACCACCGCCAGCTCGGCGCCGCCGAGCACTCCGAGATCCACGGCGATCCGGACGAACGGGCGGACCCGCTGCTCGGCGTAGAACTCACCCCACGAGTCTGTGGGCACGCATTCCTGGGGTCGGTTGCCGATGAAACACCGGCCCGCCCAGTCTCCGGCCGGTGCGCCCCATCCGGCGGCGCCGGCATCATGCATCGCCGCCAGTGACCGGCCGAACCGCAGGGCTCCGTCCGAACTCGCGCGGCCGTCGGGGATCCGCTCGAGCACGATCTCGTCGTCGTCGACTCCCCGCACCTCGACCACGCGGGGCCCGCCGGGCGCCGCGGCGAGCCACCGCAGTCCCGCGGCCTCGTAGCGGAAGAAGTCGGGGCCGTGATCTGAGCCGCGTTTGACGAACGACTGCGATGCGCGGCCGCTCATGCCGCCGCCTCGCGGTCGGGGCGCGGGGCGCGATCAGGGTCCGCCGAGCGGCCGAGAAGTGGACCGGCGAGCAGGGCGATGAGCAGGCCGCCCACGACCATCGGGGCGACGGCCCAGCGCATGCCGACGTGCTCGGCGATCTGCCCGACAAAGGGCGGGGCCAGCAGGAAGCCGAGGCGCATGACCCAGTTGAGGACGGCGAGTCCGGCGCCGTCGGGCAGACCGGGAACCGAATCGGCGCCGACCATCGCACCGGGGATGATCGTCGCGATGCCCCAGCCGGCCACGGCGAACCCGGCCAGCAGCACGGCCACCATTGCGGGGCCGTCCAGTAGGAACGAGCCGGTCAGCGCCGCGCCCGCGCCCAGTACCACGCAGACGCCACCCATCCGGCCCACGCGGACGGCGCCGAAGCCCTCGACGAGCCTGTCGCCGGTGAGCCGACCGATCAGCTGCGCGCCCTGCACCGCGATGAAGCCGAGACCGGCCACGCCCGCACCGACCGCGGCGACGTCCCGCAGGTACAGCGCCGACCAGGTCTGGGCGAAGTCCTCGACGATCTCGGCGCAGCACGCGAAGAGCCCCAGCGCCACGAGCAACACCAGCGCGCGGCCGCCCGGCAGCCGCCGCCGCACGACGGGGTCTACCGACTGGGCGGGTGAGGGCGTCGCCCCATGCGCTGCCGCATCATGCCTGGTGGGGGCGGTATCGACCTCGTGAGCCTGGTCGAGGTCGCGACCGTACTCGTCCTCCGCGACGGGCGGGCCCAGCCGTAGCGGATACGCCGCGGCAGCCGCGGCCGCGCACACGATCGCGGCGCCGATCATCTGCACCTGCACGGGCGCGCCGACACCGGCCGACAGAGAACCGCCGGCCGCCCCGAGCACCGCGCCCAGCGACCACACCGCATGAAACCGGTTGATCAGCGACCGCCCGTGCCGCAGTTGCACCCGGATGCCGTGCGCATTCATCGACACGTCGGTGATGGCATCGCACACCCCGAACAGCAACAACAGCCCCGCAAACACTGCAACGACAGGCGAGAACCCGACCAGCGCCGCCACAACCGAAGCGGCGATCATGGTGCCCACGGCCACCGCTCCGTCCGAGCGTCTCCGCATGAGCACGGGCGTCAACAGCCCACCGAACAACGCGCCGGCCGGGTAGCAGGCCATGGCCAACCCGAACAGCGCCGGGCTGAGCTCGAGGGCGTCCTTGAGATCGGGCAGCCGGGGCACGATGGCGCCGAAAATCGCGCCGTTGGCAGCGAACAGCAGCGCGGTGGCCGCGATCGGGCGGTGGGCGGTGTCGGTGGAGACGGCGTCGTCGTAGTCGTGGTCGTGGTCGGCTCCGGCGGCGCTGCCGGCTCCGCGGTCTCCCGGCGGGCTCGTCGAGGTCACGCCCGCCACCCTAATCCGCATCGCGCACCGCGGCGCTCGCCCCGGCACCGCGCTGATCCCCGACCGATCCCGTGGGGCCTGTCGCCGGCGATCACCGGGGCACACCGCGGGCGGTCGGGCGGGAGCCTGGCGGGCGGCGCCGGTAGCGTTGGGCGGGTATCGGGCGAAGGGCGGGCAGGAATGGACATGTACCAGGTCACGGCGGGGGTAGAGGTCGACTACGACGGGCGCCGCGTGGTGTGCAGTGTGCCGCTGCCGGTCCCGCCCCCGGTCGTGTTCGACGCCGTGGCCACCGGCGAGGGCATCAGCTCGTGGTTCGTCCCGTGCGCGCTCGAGCCGCAGGCGGGCGGCCGGATCGTCCAGTTCGCCGACCCCGGCGCGCCCGACCCCACAGCCGGGCCGGAGGCGGCCGCCGAGGCCATGCTCACCGCGACCGTCGGCGAGATCACCGACTACACGCCGCCCGCCGGCAGCGTGCCCGGCCGGTTCGCGTACGCCGAGCGCGACTGGATGGGCGAGGGGGTGCCGGTGCCGCCGTGGGAGACCTCGTGCGAGGTCACCTCCGACGGCGAGGGCGGCTCGGTGCTGACGCTGCGGTCGGGATTCGATTCGGACGGCCAGCTCGCGGTGGAGTCGGTCGACGGCAGCGTCGCCGGCTGGTCCCAGTCACTGACCGTCCTGGCGCATCGCCTGACCCATCGCCCCGCCGACGGGGTGGCGACCGTCGATGCGGCCACCGATCCGGTCGCGATGACGGTGCCGGAGTTGTGGGCCCGGGTGAGTGCGCAGCTCGTGACGCCTGCGGCGGGGGCCGGCGGCGGAGGTTCGGCGAGCACCGGCGCCGTGGCCCGGTCGGGCGAGGTCGGCGGCATCGTGGCGTCGGAAGCGGCTGCGTCGATGGCGTTGATCCTGTCCGCTCCGGTTGACGGGATGCTGGAGCTGTTCGCGTTCCCCGCGGGCGAGACGCATGAGGACGCGGCGGGCCGGGCGGCGCTGGCGGTCCGGCTGTACGAGTACGTCGACGCCCCCGGCGGCGACGGCGCCCCGCTGGGTGCGGCGGCCGTCGACGTGGAGCCGACGTGGGACGCGACGCGCTGGCGGACCTGGCTCGAGGCGCTCATCGATGGGTAATTCCCGGGCGGGGTCAGTATCGTGGCGGGGAGCACGATCGACGTACATCTACGAGAAGTGAGATCGCCCATGGCGGATTCCAACGACACCGTGACCATCGCGACAGGCGAGGGCGCGTCCGGCTCCAGGCTGCTGGGTATCGGCGCCTACCGCCCGGAGCGGGTGGTGAGCAACGAGGAGATCTGCGAGCACATCGACTCGACCTCCGAGTGGATCTACGAGCGCTCGGGCATCCTCAACCGGCGGTTCGCGGGTCCCGATGAGTCCGTCATCTACATGTCCGGCGAGGCCGCCAAGAAGGCCGTGGAGTCCGCGGGAGTCGATCCCGAGCTGATCGACCTGGTGATCCTGTGCACGTCGACGTACGAGGCCCAGGTCCCGCACGCGGCCCCCAAGGTCGCCATGGCGATCGGCCGTAACGGCATCCCGGCGTTCGACATCACGGCCGGCTGCGCGGGTTTCGGCTACGGCCTGGCTGTGGCCACCAACGTCATCCGCGGCGGCGGCGCCCGCTACGCGGTGGTCGTGGGCGTGGAGCGGATGAGTGATGGTCTCGACTTGACCGATCGCAATACGGCGTTCATCTTCGGCGACGGCGCGGGTGCCGTCGTGGTGGGCCCGTCCGACGAGGGCAACGACGTCGGCCCGGTGGTCTGGGGCTCGGACGGCGAGCAGGCCGACGCGATCACCCAGACCAAGGACTGGAAGACCCTCATCGCCGACGCCAAGCAGGGCGCCACCGATCAGCCGTACGTCACGATGGACGGCTCGCGGGTCTTCCGGTGGGCCGCGGTGCAGATCGCCAAGGCCTCGGCCCGCACGCTCGAGGCGTCCGGCGTGACGGCCGAGCAGATCCAGGCGTTCATCCCCCACCAGGCCAACGGCCGCATCAACTCGGCCATGGCCAAGCATCTCGGCCTGCCGGAGTCGGTGGCGATCGCCAATGACATCGAGCAGACGGGCAACACCTCGGCCGCCTCGGTTCCGCTCGCGATGGAGACCATGCTCCGCGAGGGTCAGGCCGAGCCCGGCCAGATCGCGCTGCTGATCGGCTTCGGCGCAGGCCTGTCCTACGCGGGTCAGGTCGTGCGTCTGCCCGCGAAGCCGCCCGCCAACTGACGCGCAGCCCGGCCCCTCGCGGCCCCTTGCAGCCCTCCGGCTGTCGGCCCCGGTTCCCAGTGGTGAACCGGGGCCTTCGCTTTCGCCCCGACATGGACAAAGTTGCCCCACCCGTCCAGTGGGCATTCGTGCGAAAGTGTGGCTATGTTCACATCTCCCTCACCGCGGTCGGCTCGCCTACTGGCGTCCGGTGCCGCTGCCGTCGCCGTATCCGCCCTGACCGTGTCGATGGTCGCGATGGCCCCCACCGTCGCCGCCGCTCCCCCGATCCCGGCGGCACCGCCGGCGACGGGCTCGACGGCCGAGCAGTTCGGCGGCTCCTCGCAGACGCTCGGTGAGAACATCATGGGCCAGGTCAGCAGCTCCGACCTCGGGCCGGCCGTGACCTCGGGGGACGGCTCGGGCCCGGCCCGCTACGTGGCGCTCGGCGACTCGTACGCGGCGGTCGGCCGCATCGCCCCGGGCGCGTGGAGCGCCGGCCCGGTCACCTGCGTCCGGACCGACGACGCCTACCCGAACGTCGTGGCCCGCGAGCTGGGGGTCGGCACGTTCGTCAACGCCTCGTGCGGCGGGGCGGTGACCGACGATCTGTGGGCCCCGGACAAGGGTGTCCCGGCGCAGTTCGACGCGCTGACCGAGGACACCGACCTGGTCTCGCTGTCGATCGGCGGCAACGACGTGGGCTTCGGCGCGGTGCTCGTGGCGTGCGCGGTCCGCACCAACACGGCCGCGCCGTTCCTGCCGGTGATCGACGCCGTGACGGGTCCCGTCGCCGAGGACTTCGACACCACCACCGGCTGCGCGGACGTGATCGACCGGCAGGCCACCGCGGCCCTCGCCGAGCTCGACACCCACCTGGACGAGGTCTATGCGGAGATCGCGCGCCGCTCCCCCGACGCCCGGGTCGTGACGACCGGTTACCTGGCGGCCATCCCGGAGGACGACGCGACCATCGCCTCGTCGCCGGCGTGCGAGCCGCTCATGGCCGCGACCCGGGACGAGCGCGACAAGGTGCGCACGTTCCAGAACGATCTCAACGACGTGGTTCAGGCCGCCGCCGAACGCAACGGCGCGACCGTGGTCATCCCGGACGAGCCCGGCCACTCCATGTGCGCGCCGGCCGACACCCGCCGCGTCGCCCTGCTCGGTGTCGAGACCGGCGCCGCGCCCGTGCATCCGACGACCGTCGGGCACGCCCACGTCGCCGACCGGGTCCTGGCGGCGCTGGAGGCGTAGCCGTCGGGGGAGCGACGAGCCCGACGAACCCCGACGACAACGACGACGACGAGGTAGACGATTCCGGTTAGCACGGCCATTATCCGCCCCACCTGCCACACCAGTCCCGGGGCGAAGCGTTTCGCCTTTGACGGGGCTCCGGCGGGAGCACACTGTGGGCATGCTCACACCTCGTCGTCGTCCCTCCCTAACGCCCTCTACCTCCTCCCGCCGCACCGCGTCTCGCCTGACAGGCGCGCTCGCCGTGGGCGCGGCCCTCACGCTGGCCGTCGCACCGATCTCGGCCGCGCAGTCCACCGCCGAGGCGGATGGCACGATCGCCGTCAGCTCGCTCGGCTCGACCACCGGGGCACCCGGCAGCTCCACGGGCTCGCTCGGACCGTTCGGCTCGCTGGCCGCGCCCGCGTACGCCGAATACGTCGCGTTGGGTGACTCCTATGCGGCGTTCGGGGACCAGGAATCGCTTACCACTCCAGCCCCGTGCAGCCAGAGCTCAGCAAACTACCCCCACCAGCTCGACGCCAATCCCGCCGTAGGCGATCTGACGGACGTGACCTGCGGCGGGGCCATCACAACCGACATGTTCACCGAGCGGCACGAGGGTGTGGCCCCGCAGCTCGACGCGCTTACCGAAGACACCGACCTGGTGACCCTGTCGATCGGGGGCAACGACGTCCACTTCGGAGACATTGTCCAGTGCATCATGTCCGGCACGGTAGGAACTCCTGTGGATTGTGAGGCAGTGATGGGCGATCAGGTCACCGGCGATATCAATGCGGTGTTCGGCGAGGACGGCCCGGTGGATGACATCTACGACGCGATTGCCCAGAAGGCTCCCGGCGCCACCGTCATCGCGACCCAGTACCTGCCGCTGATGCCCGCCGAGGACCCGGGCCCGGCTCAGTGCCCGCTGACCACGCTGATCGGCCAGGCCAATCTCGACTGGGCCCGCGAGATCACCAAGGAGATCAACGACGCGGTCGACGCGGCCGCCGAGCGCAACGGCCACGTCTCGGTCCTGCCCACCTCGGACATCGACCGCTCGGGCTGCGCCGACGCGGACGAGCGCTGGACCGACTTCGCCGGCGGGGAGCCGACCAACGCCGCGCCTTTCCATCCCACAGCCCTGGGCCAGGAGGCCATGGCGGCAGCGATCGCCGCTGCGCTCTGACTCCAGCTGGCGTCAGAGCGCAGCCGCTAACGGCCGGGACATCAGCCCTCGAAGAGCCCCTGCCCCACGTACCCGCCCGCGGGCGCCCCGGGTGGGATCGCGAACACCGCCGACCCGATGGGGATCGTCCACGTGTTGAGGGCGTCCTGCTCGGCGAGCCGCTGCTGCACCGGGATATAGGTGCGCACCGGATCGGCCATGTAGGCGGTGAACAGCAGTCCGGTGTTGCTGATCTCGCCGCCTTCCGGCGGGTCGTCGTAGTTGTACGGCCGCCGGAGCATGGCCTCGCCCCGGTTCAACTGCCGGGCCCGGGCCATGTGTGACTCGGGCGGGATCACGGGCAGTCCCACGTCGTCGATGGCCTCGAAATCGGCGGGGTCGTGCTCGGCGGTGCCGGTGAGCGGCGCCCCGGTGTCGAGCGTGCGGCCGACGGACAGTTCGCGGGAGTTGCGGTCGATCTCCTCCCAGGTGTCCATCGTCATGCGGATACGCCGCAGCACGAGTGCCGAACCGCCCCGCATCCACCGCTGATCGCTGCCGTCGGAGTAGAGGATCTGGTCGAAGTCCATGTCCCCCTCCGGCGTCGGGTTGACGGTGCCGTCGATCTGCCCGAACAGGTTGCGCTGCGTCCGCCCGGACGGGTCGGTGCCCACGGCCTTGCGGAACCCCCGCTGGGCCCACTTCTGCCGCGCCACCCCCCGCACCCCGGAGGCCAGGATGCGGGCGGCGTGCGCGACGATCAGCGGGTCGTCGGCGCAGATCTGCAGCAGCAGATCGCCTTCCGACCAGCGGTCCTCGAGCTGGTCGATCTGCGGGAACGCCGGCAACTGTTGCAGCCACTCGGGTCGCTTGTCCGGCATCCCGATCGCGTCGAAGAAGCCGGGCCCGAGCCCGATGGTCACGGTGAGCCGTGCCGGGTCCGCGGCCAGTTCGGGTTCGAGGTCGGCCAGTCCGGCGTGCCCCTGGGTGAGCCGCGCCGCGTCCTGGGACCAGGCGCGCAGGACGCCCTGGACCTCGGTACGCGTCGCCCTGGGGACGATGTCGAACCCCACGAAGGCAGCGTGCGATTGCGGTGCCGTGGTGATGCCCGCCTGCCGCGGACCGTAGAACGGTTCCGAGGCCGAGCCGACCACGCGGGAGTCGGCCACCGTCTTCCAGGTGACCGCCTCGTCGTCGTCGACGACACCGCGCCCCGTGTATCCGGCGAGGGCGCCGGCGGCGCCACCCCCCACGACCGCCGCGACGCCGCCGGTGAGCACCGACCGCCTGGACAGACCGCGAGAGGTGCGGTCAGCCATCGTGGTTCGCGCCCTCCCCGCCGCCGTGGCTGCCGTGGTCGTCGCCGACGTACTCCTCTTCGCCGCCCTTGAAGTCGCGGGCGGTGAGGGTGATGTCCTGCTCGGTGCCGTCGTCGAACGTCAGGACCATCGGGATCTCCTGGCCGGTGGTGATGGGCCCGGTGAGGTCCATGAACATGAAGTGGTCCTTGCCGGGCTCGAGGAACAGCTCCCCGCCGGCGGGCAGGACGAATCCGCCCTCCTTCTCTTGCATCATCATGCCGCTGCCGCCGGGGACCGTCTCGTGCATCTCGACGCGTTCGCTGACGGGTGAGGTGACGCCAGTGATGCGGATCTCGACGTCCCCGGTGTTGCGGAGCGTGCCGAACGCGCCGCTCATCTCGGTGTCGGTGGCCTTGGCCCAGCCGTTCTCGAAGATCACGACGGCGGCCTCGGACTCACCGCCGTCGTTGGGCTGGCTGGTGGCGGCGGGCTCGTTGGTGGCCGAGTCGGTGGCGGTGGCGCCGGTGGTTCCGGTGTCCTCCGAGCAGGCGGCGAGGCCCAGGGCGAGCGCGAGGGCGGCCGCGGCGGCCACGGTACGGGTGGTGCGGTTGGTACGCATGTGTGTCCTTTGGTGACAGGGGTGATCGCCCGGCCGCATGTGGGCGGGCGTGGTGGCGTCGGATCACACGAAGGCGGGCGGCGCCCGGGTTCCCCCGCCTGTCAGGAGGTACCGCCCGCGCGGGACGTAGGCGTCGTAGGAGGACAACAGGGGTACGACGACGACAAGGCGGACACCCGCCAGCATCGGCCGCACCCGGGCCGCGACCCACGCGAGCGTCCCGGACAGGGCCGCCACCACGGCGAGCGTCAGGAGCACGGCGGCCGCGTGGGCGCCGAGCATCTGCGGGGTGAGCAGTGTCGCCCACGTGATCGGCTCCGCCGAGCCGGCCGCACCGCCAACGACGCCGCCGTCCATCGCGGCGCGGATCGCGGCCGGGTCGGTGACGTGGTGGCCGAGCGTTTCCGTCTGCCCGCCCGGGTGCGAGTGCGAGTGCCCCGAGGACAACACGAGGTGGACGAGCGCCTGCCCGGCCAGCAGGCCGCCGGCCGCGGTGAGCAGCGGCGGCCGTCGACGGGCGAGGGCAGCGGTGACGGCTCCGATGCCGGCGCTGGCGGCCCCCACCATGAGCACGTCGCCCGAGGTGGGAGGGATCGCCGCGGCCCCGGCGGCCAGTCCGTGGGCGCTGATGCCGAAGACTCCGCTGACCACGGCGACGATGATCCCCACGACCGCGGTCACCACAGGGGGGACCTCGGTGCGCAGGCGATCGGCGGACATGACCTGATTCTAATGCGACTCGGTGGTGGTGACGATTCGCGCGCGTTCCTCGGTCGAGAGGCCGGCCTCGACGCGTTCGAGCATGTGGGGGCGCATCTCGGGCAGGTCGTCGACCGCGAACCATCGGACGTCGGTGTTCTCACCATCTGCCGGGTGGGGATCGCCGGAGAAATAGGTGCAGGCGAAGGTGTGATCGATGTACTGGGCCCGGTCGCCGTTGGCGTAGGTGACCATGCGGGAGACGCCGATCGAGGCGACCCTGTCCACGCGGATGGTGACGTCGGCTTCCTCCCGCGCTTCACGCACCGCGGTGTCCGCGGGATGCTCGCCCGGGTCGACGATTCCGGTGACGGGGGTCCACCAGCCGTTGTCGCTGCGCCGGACCAACAGGACCCGCCGGTGATCGGCGCTGCGGATGACGGCGGTCGCGCCAGACAGCCAGAGCGGCGCGGTGCCCACGTGCTCGCGGAGCTTCAGGACGAAGTCGGGGGTCGACATGCCCTGAGGGTAGGCCGGAGGTACGACAGATCCCCCGCCGACCATGTGGTCGACGGGGGATCGCGTGAATCTTGATCAGTTCATCGGCCGGTCAGACCGACCTGCGAACCGGGAGCTCAGCGAACCGGCTGCTGCTCGGGCTCGCACTCGTCCTGCTCCATGGAGCCATTGTTCTTGAGGAAGTCGATGCCCTCCTGCGGCAGGTTGCAGACGGCCCCGACGTCAACGCCCGGAAGGGGCGGCAGGTTGACGCCACCGTTGACGGCGATGCCGATCGCGATGCCGGCGCCGGCCAGCGAGCCGAGGGCCAGGAGCGTCCCGGCGTCGATTTCGCCACCGCTGCCGGGGGTCTCCTGATTGTTCGCGCCGGGATCCGGGGTTTCCTCGCCGTTGCTGCCCTCCGAGGAACCGGAGAAGATGTCCTCGAGCGAGCCGAAGAGGCTGTCCTCCTCGTTCTCCTCGCCGCCATCCGAACCCGAGGACAGGCTGCCCAGCGTGTCGGTCAGCGAGCCGAAGAAGTCGTTCTCGTCGGTGTTGTCGTCATCCTCGGGGGCTGAGCTGCCCAGCGAGCCGGAGTCGATATCGCCGGAGTCGTTATCGTCCCCGGCCCCCTCGTCAGAGCTGCCGTTCGACCCCTCGCCCGAGCCGGTGTTCGGGTTCTCCGTATCGGTCGCGTCAGAAGAACCCGCGAACATCTCCTCGAGCGAACCGAGGAGATCGAACTCGGTGCCGTTCTCGGGCTCAAGTGAATCCGTGAGGCTACCCAGCGAGCCCGTGCCGTCGGTGCCCGCGTCGCCACCGGTCTCACCACCGTTCGAGCCCTCGCCGTTCGAGCCCTCACTCGAGCCGGAATCCTCGGTCAGATCACCGAGCGAGCTGGTGCCCGGCGCCGGGAGCGTTTCGATGTCATCCGCCGAACCCGTGACGTCACCCAGCGAACCCAGCGATCCGGTGTCCGGCTTCAGATCCGGCAGGTCACTCGGCTCGATCGAGCCGAGTGCCAGACCCAGGTCAACGCCGAGGTCCGCCGAACCGAGGTTCGCAGCGACCCCGAGGCCCAGCTCGGCGCTCTGCGCGTTGGCGACACCCGGCAGCGACCCGAGCGCGAGTCCGGAGGCCGCGATGACGGCGATCATCCGCTTGGAGTTCTTCATAGGAATTGCCTTCCTTGACGTTGGGAGACGACCCGGCGACCGGAATCGTGTCGGCTTTCTCATCGAGCGAATTTCGCAACGCGTTACGTCCGAAATGGCTCACACATATGCGGAGCCCAGCCGCATAGACCCGGACATGACGAGAAAGATGGATGAATTACGCAGTCCAACTGCGCCTTTCGCTGATCCAGCCGTCGATTAGCAAACCTGATAGATAAGTGTCAATTAACCAATCAAGTGCTGAGCGAAACCCAGATCCCGGGCTCCGCGCCTGAGAAATCAATGCGACAACCGCCATCCGGCGGCAGGCCGAGTGCGCCTCGCGCGAAGTTGAGGATAACCTCGCATTGCAGCCGACAGTCAGGAGCGTCATGCCAGCGAAAGCCACGTCCGGAGTCCAGTTCCCCGCCGACCCTTCCGGGTCCCGGTCGACGGGCACACTGGCCAAGCAGGTGGTGGCCGACGCGCTCGCCACCGTGGACCCGTCGGCCGCCGAACGCGTCCACCGCATCAAGGACTGGCGCAAGGGCTACATCGAGCCGTTCACCGAGCTCGTCGCGGCGGGCGTCCATGACGCCGACACCTGGGACGGGGTCGCCAGGGCCGCCCTCGACTCACTGCAGTCCCGCATGGTCGGCGCCCATGACGTCAACGGGGAGACCGTCGAGACCCCGATGGCGGACTACCTCGCCGTCGTCGCCGCCACCTCCACCCCGGGCACCGAGACGATCACCGGCACCGCCGAGCCCGAACGAACCCTGTCGATCCCCTACCGCGGTGAGAACCTCTCCGGCGCCGCGCTGAGCGACCTGCTCGACCGATGGATCGCCGACGGCGTCGTGGAACCCAGCTGCGCGGCCGCCCTGCGCCTGGTTCAGGACAACCCCGACTGGTTGTCCCTGCCCGGCCGCGCCATGCTCGTCCTGGGCCTCGGCTCCGAGATGGGCCCCGCCCGCCAACTGCTTCGCTGGGGCGCCGACGTGATGGGCGTCGACCTGCCCTCCAGCCCCGCGTGGGAGCGCTTCCGCAGTGGGGCCGACCAGTTCGCGGGACGCCTCCACATCCCCACCGACGCTGACGGCCGACCCGGGATCAACCTGCTCACCGAGCTGCCCGAGCTCGCCGCCTGGGCCCGCGACGCCGCCCCCGCCCCGCTGACGGTGGGCAGCTACTTCTACGCGGACGGCGGGACCCACGTGCAACTGTCCTCGGCGGCGGACGCCCTCGTCGTCGACCTCTTGTCCGATTCCACCGCCACCGCGCTGGCCTACCTCGCCACCCCGATGGACACCTTCGTCGTACCCGCCGACGTGCGGGAGGCCTCCGACGCCGCACTCGCCGACCGTAGGGCCATCGACGTCAAGAAGATCGTCGGCGCCCTCACCCGTGGCCGCCTGTTCCACCGCAACTACGCCGCCGGCCGCGGACCGGCCGTCCACGACGCGCTCGTCCCCCAGCAGGGCCCCAACTACACGCTCGCCAAGCGCGTCCAGCGCTGGCGTGCCACCACCGCCTTCGCCGACGGCCACACCGTCTCCGTCAACGTCGCCCCCGCCACCGACACCTACTCCGTGACCAAGAACAAGATCCTCGCCAGCACCTACAAGGGCGCGGGCGCGTTCGGCATCGAGATCTTCGAGCCCGACACCTCCTCGGCGATGCTCGCGGCGCTCATGGTCCACGACCTCAACGTGGACCGACCCGAGGTCGACGTGCAGTGGCAGCACGAGTCGTCCGGCGCCGCCTCGGGCGGACTGTGGCGGCAGCCGTACCTGCCCCGGACCGCCCTCCCGGTCGCGGCGCTGCTCGGTACCGTGAAGAGGTAGCGCTCGCCACTCGCCGACAGTAAGGACGCAGCCATGCCGAACCCGTTCTCCAAGGGCTGGAACTACCTCAAGGCCTCGCTCGACAAGACGGTCGACGACAACGCCGACCCCAAGGTGCTCGTCCGCCAGGCGATGCAGGGCGCCCGGGACCAGCACAAGGCCGTGGCCGACCAGGCCGCCGCGGTGATCGGCAACGCCAAGCAGCTCGAGATCGCGATGGGCACCAAAGCCCGGCAGCTCGACGAGGTGCAGGGGCAGATCCGGCAGATGCTGCAGATGGCCGAGAAGGCGCGCGCGGAGGGCGACCAGGCGCGGGCCGGCCAGCTGGAGACGCAGGCCGAGCAGATGGCCGGGCGGCTCGTGACGCTGGAGTCGGACCTGGAGCACACGCGGCAGTTGCACGGTCAGGCGACTCATGCGGCCGAGCAGGCCAAGCAGGCGGTCGGCGAGTCCGAGCGGAAGCTGCGGGAGACCCTGGCGCAGGAGGACCAGCTGCTGCTGCAGGCCACGCAGGCCGAGATGCAGCATCGCACCACCGAGTCGCTCACCTCGATGGAGGGCGTCGGCGGCGGTAACTCGCCGACGTTCGACGAGATCCGCAACAAGATCGAGAGCCGGTACACCACCGCGCTCGGCAAGCAGGAGCTCGCCGAGGCCACCGGCGGCCCGTCCACCGCGCAGCTCGACGCCGCCGCCCTCACCCGGGAATCGGAGGGCCGCTCCAAGCTTGACCAGATCCGCGCGTCGATGGGCCTCGAGTCGGGCGGTGCGGCGGGCGCGGGCCGCCAACTGACGGAGGGCGACGACGACAACGCCGCCAGCTCCGCCCCCGGCGACGCCCGGCCGGCCGACACCGGCGGCGCCGGAGGCACCGACAGCGCCGAGGGCGGGCAGTCGGGCCCGACGCTGCCCCGCGACACGCGCCAGTAGTCGCTCGCGCGTCGCTCGTGCGGATGCGGTTGAGGGCCATGCCCAGGGAGTTTCAGGACATTCACTTGGCACGCTCAGTGGTTTATCATCAGCCAGTGGCCTCCGCGTGGTGGCTCAGCGGGTCGTTGAGCGGGGTCGCTTCCCTTCCCGCGCAACCAAGGTGACCCCGTGAACTTGAGATCCCTTCCGGCCTCCGCAGCACGCCGCGCACTCGTCCCCGCGGTCGCACTGACCCTGGTCTGCGGCGCGGCGGCGCCCGCGGCGGCACAGGCGGGCTCCGGCGATCCCGCATCGCTCGACCCGGGCTCGATCGGCAACATCGGTTCGGTCAACAACCTGGGCGGCAGCGTCGACCCGTCCAGCGCCGCCGCCGGTTCCGCGACCGTCGGCTCCACCGGCTCGACCGGCACCGACTCGCTCGTCGGCCTCGGCACCCTGCCCCCGATGGGCACCGGCTCGCAGAACACCACGGCCACCCCGCCGATCGGCATGGAGTCCGAACCAGTCGAGGTCACCGAGGTGCGCGATGTCGAGGTCGGCGACCAGATGGTCGCCGGCGGCGATCCACGCTTCGAGCGCTGGTGGGTCGCCTCCAAGTCCATGAACCGCGTCCTGCCGGTCGAGATCTGGCGCGCCGCCTCGGACGCTCCGGCGCCGATGCTCTACCTCCTCGATGGCGTGGACTCGCCCTCGCCGAGCGGCTGGCTGCTGCCCGGACAGATCCAGGAGGTGTTCGCGGGGGAGCACGTCACCCTGGTCATGCCGGCACGGGCAGACGGCTCGCTGCACGCGGATTGGCAGCACGACGACCCGGTACTGAGCCGCAACAAGTGGCAGACGTTCCTCACCCAGGAGCTGCCGCCGCTGCTGGAGTCCGGCGCACACGCCATCCCGTTCACGGGCAAGCGCGGCGTGGCCGGCCTGTCGATGGGCGCCGCCAGTGCGGTCACCACCGCGGAGCGCAGCCCCGGGATGTACGAGGCGGTCGGCGCGATCGCCGGCTGCTACACCGCCCGCGACGACCTGGGCTTCCTGCTCGCCAAGATCGTGACCGAGTCCCGGGGCGGCACCATCGCCAACATGTGGGGCCAGCGCAACGACCCCGCCTACCTGGAGAACGACGGCCTGCTCCACGCCGAGAAGCTCCGCGACAAGGCGCTCTACTTCGCGACAGCGACCGGCATGCCCGACGCCACCGAGTGGCAGCGCAACGACCACGACTTGCTGCGCTTCAGCCAGGGCGCCGGCTTGGAGATCGCCACCCACGCCTGCACCGTCGACATGGACGAGCGCCTGAAGGAGCTGGGAATCGGTGCGCGCGTCGACTACCTGCCGACCGGGATGCACAACTGGGATAACTTCAGCCGCTTCCTCGCGCCCATGCGCGATACGGTGATGCCGGCGCTGCGCTAGAGCATCCGGCCGACGCGGCGTCGCTCTCACCGCGAGGAGACGCCATGTCCACCCCACCCACGGCCTCCGGCTCCCTCACCGAGTCGGGGGCCGTCGTGTTCACGCGCCGACTGCCGATCTCGCGCGAGCAGGCGTGGGCGGCCGTCACCGACCCGGCCCGCACTGCCCGGTGGATCGGCCCGTGGTCGGGCGATCCGGCCAGCGGTACCGTCGAGTTGACGATGACCGTCGAGGGGGGCTCCCCCACGTCGACCGTGGAGGTGCGGCGGTGTGAGGAACCGGTGGTCCTCGTCGTCACCACCGGTCCCGGCGGGTGGGTGCTCACGGTGCGCGTCGAGGGCGACGACGACGAGGCCGTCATCTCCCTGGAACAGGATATTCCGGACGCCGAGTCCGCCGCCTCGATCGGTCCCGGGTGGGACTTCTACCTGGACCGGCTGGTCGAGGCCGAGGCGGGCCGGGATCCGGATGCGCTCGGATTCGACCCCGACTATTACCCAGGTCTGGCCGGCTACTACAGGGAGTTGTTCAGCGGCCGAGGTTGATGTCGTACCCCCTTGCTACCTTGATTCCAGTCGAACACAGAAGCGACTGAATCAGAGCGTGGAGGGGGTGGCGTGGATGGCGATGGCGGGAATGGACCAGACGTCGGAACCCGGTTCGGACACCAGGATCCCGGAGGCGAGCAAGGCGGTTCTCGAGGCCCTCCGGGCGGAGAATCGTGCCGCCGCCGCCCGCTTGCGTGCGTGTTACGCGCTACTCGACATCTGTGACGATGTGGAGTTCCAGCGGGCTATCGACGCCGGCTACGACCCGATGGGCGAGGAGCCGCAGGACTATGCACTGATCGATCCCTTTGACATCGCCTGCGCCGAGATCGTGGCCGCGTACGGCGTACATACCCACAGGGCGCGGGCGCTGATCAGGCTGTCGATCACGCTCGTCGACAACTTCCCCGCCCTACTGGAGGCCATGGAGAGCGGCCGCCTCGACGAGGACACGGCCAAGATGCTCGCGCGCCAGATGCGGGTCGTGGAACCGAGGTTCAGGTCCGCCGTGCAGAAGGCCGTGGCCGACTGGCTCCTGGGCGCGATCGACGCGGGGCAGCGGCCCGGCCGAGATCGGATTCTCAGCCAGACGGATCGCATCATCGAGGAGTCCGACCCGGACGGCGTCCTCGCCAGACGCCGGCGCGCGATCACCGAGCGGAACGTTCAGGTCCGTCGCAGCAGTGACGGCATGGCCCAACTCCATGCCTATCTGACGTCGGCGGAGGCGGCGGCACTGTACGAGGCGCTGCAGATGTCGGCGCGCGATCAGATCAAGAAGGAGAAGGACTCCCGCGGCGAGTCGACCCGGTACGTGGACGCGGGGGTATGCGACAACTCGTCCGGCCGGCGCATCGGCGAACGCCGCGCCGACGCCTTGGTCGACGCGATCCTCGGGCCCGGACAAGGCGCCGATCCCGGCTCTGCCCCTGAGCCGGAGCGCCTCGCGGGCCAGCGCCTCGCGGGCGAGACTCCCCGCGCCCAGCTCCGGCCACACATCACCGTGCTCACCGAACTCGGCCCGGGCGGTGAGCCTGCCGTCTACATGCCCCGGGGCGGTCCGGCCACGATCGATGCCCTCATGGAGCTGCTGTCGCGCTGTGTCGGCGCCACCATCTCGGTCCCGGACCCCTCGCCCGGGTCGGCTGACTCGTCGACGACCGCCCGGCGCTATCGGATCAGTGCCGAACTGGCCCGCCGCATCCGGCTACGGGACGGTACCTGTCGGCACCCCGGGTGCTCGGTGCCGGCCGACGACTGCGATGTTGACCACGTCCGTCCCTTCAATCACTCTGATTCCGGCTCCGGCGGGTTGACCGTCGAGTTCAATCTCATGTGCCTGTGTCGGCGGCACCACCGCTTCAAAACCTTCCACGGGTGGAGGTACCAACTGGCGCGCGACGGCACACTGACCGTCACCACCAGCACTGGTCACACCCTCACCACCGAGCCGGACGGGCCGCTGGCGCGATGGCGCCAACGGCCGGACGAGGGGGCCTCCTCTGACGCCGGGCCACCGCGGCCGTGGCTCAGCCCTGAGCCGAAACCGACCTACTGGTTCCAGCGCATGCAACGCCAGGTCGCGGCACGTCGAGAGAACATCGCCGCCAGGCGTGTCCCCGAGCCCGGCGACCCCGGCTACGACCCGCCACCGTTCTGACCGAGGCGGGCCGCCGGCTCAGCGGTGCTTGAGAAGGACCGCCCGGATGCCCTCGTGGAATCCGTCACGCAGACGCACGCGCTGGGCCTCGGTGAGCGTGAACTCGTTGAGCATCTGGCAGGCGAACTGCAGCAATGGCCTGTCGATCGCCGGCGGAAGCACCCCGCCCGACAGGAGATGCGCGTCGTCGCGCTGCTCCTCGGTGGCGGCCTGCTCGTACCACCAGGTGGCGTACTGCTGTCCCACGTCGAAGGGGGTCTGCTCACCGGAGGAGGTCCACACCTCCTCGGGCAGAGGTACGAACTTCGACCGCAGCGGACGACGATGCGGGGCCATCATCGACGGGCTCGGCCGCGCGGAGCCGTTGGCCGCCGGCTCGTCCGACGCGGGCGCAGCCGCGGCCGGGGGCTCGGCCCGGGGCGCCGGGGGGACCTGGCCGGGCTTCGGCACTGCCGGCCGGTCGGCCGGATCGGCCAGACCGGCAGGGCTGGCAGGGCTGGCAGGGCCGGCAGGGCCGGCAGGGCCGGCAGGGCCGGCAGGGCCGGCAGGGTCCTCGCGGTGGGCGTCATCAACAATGGCCGCGCACTCCTCCCCGTCGGCCGCGAGCTCCTCGGCCTCGGCCGCGAGCTCCTCGTCGGCCACGGTCTGGCGCGTCTCGTCCGCCACGGTGGTCGCGGCGGCGCGGTCGGACCGCAACTGCACGTCGACCATGTCCACGGTCTCCTCCGCCTCCGGATCGCGGGTCTCCTCGCCGGGATGCGCCGGGCGCGGGGCCGCGGTGCGCACCTTCGGCGGGATCGGCCCCTCGAGGACCCGGATCTGCATGGCGTCGTGGAATTCGGTGCGGGGATCGAGCACCGTCGTGGTGTCGCAGGCATGACGCAGCGCGGACGAGATGGAATCCCAGCCGAATCCGACGAGGTGCATGCGCACGCCCGCGTCGACGGCCACCCGGACGCCCGGGATCATGTCGGCGTCGCCGGTGACCAGGACCATGTCGGAACAGTGCCCCTTGTACGCGGCCTGGATCATATCCGCGACCAGCAGGGTGTCGACGGCCTTCTGCGTCCGGCGCTCACCCCACTCGATCAGCTGACCGGCCCGCAACTGCACGCCCTCGATGACGCGCAGTGTCCGTTGATAGCGGTGTGGTCCTGAATCCGGGATGCCGTCGTACCAGTTCTGGCGCTGGACCGGCTGATCCACCAGACCGTGCGCGACCTGATCTAAACGGTGCACGACCGTGGCCAGAGAGATCTCCAGCTGACCGCGCGCCCCCTCCTCCCACGAGTTATAGAAACTCGCCAGTAGGTAAGACGTATCGACGAGGATCAGAGTTCGTTGAAGCATGATGATCACGACCTGTTCTGGTTGTCATTCGTTGACTTCCAGCATGCCGCAGGGCGCACGGACCCGCAGGGGTCGCTACCGAACAACGTCAGGAGTCTCTCGATGTCACAACCCTTCGCCACGCCGACCGACCTCAGTGGAAGGGTCGTGCTGGTCACCGGCGCCGCCCGCGGACAGGGCCGCGCCCACTGCGAGGCCTTCGCCGCTGCCGGCTGCGACGTGATCGCCCTCGACCTGTGCCGCGACATCGAGTCCGTGCCCTACCCGATGGCGAACCCGGCGGACCTGGAGGCCACCGCCGAGGCCGTGCGTGCGCTCGGGCGGCGCTGCGTAACGGGCGAGGTCGACGTGCGGGACATGCCGGGGATGCGCGAGGCCGTCGACGCCGGTGTCGCCGAGTTGGGGGGCCTGGACTTCGTGGTCGCCAACGCCGGGGTCTCGCCTCAGCCCATCCCGTCGTGGGAGCGGACCGAGGAGGAGTGGGACTCCACCCTCGACATCAACCTCAAGGGCACCTGGGTCACCACCACCGTGGCGATTCCCCACATCCTGGCCACCGGCCGGGGCGGAGCGGTCATCCTCATCAGCTCGATGGTCGCGCTGCGCGGCGGCTCCTTCACCGCCAGCTACGCGACCTCGAAGTGGGGCGTCCGGGGCCTGGCCAAGGCCCTCGCCGGGGAGCTGGGCTTCTCCAATGTGCGGTGCAACTCCATCCACCCCGGCAACGTACGCACGCCGATGATCGAGAACCCGTCGATGATCGCCATGATGTCCGGCGGACAGGGCACGACGCTCGAGGACACCACCGAGACCTTCGCCGGCATGAACCAGATGCCGCAGCCGTGGGTCGGGCCCGAGTCGATCGCCTCCATGGCCCTGTACCTGTGCAGTGATGCCGGCGCCGGCATCACCGGCGCCTCTATCCCCGTCGACCTGGGCGGAAGCGAGAAGTTCGGGCGCTGACCGACCGCGCTTGCCAGACACGAGAACGGCCCGGCACCCTCAATCGAGGGAGCCGGGCCGCCTGCGCTGCGTTGTTTTGCGCCGTGCTGCCTTGTGCTGTGCGGGCTATCAGCCCTGCGGGGTCGTCGGCCGCGGGACGCTGATGGTCGATCCCGTGGCGCTCCACACCATGGTCCAGAAGATGTCCACCACGGGCTGGATGGCCTGCAGGAAAATGTCGTTCGCGTTGCTCATGTTGGTCCCCTCGTCAGTGTCTCTTCCCGGCGGCGTGCAACCGAGTACGTCCGGTATGTCGCCGCCAACCCGCCCGACGTTACACAACCGTGATATCCGTGGCGACTCCCACACTTTTCGCACTGGTCACGGCTGTGCCGCCCCGCCCTCACCCTGCGGTGGACTATCGCCGCAGAGTGTGACTCACCCGACAAAGCTAACCTACGGGACCGTAACTTACGGTACCGTAGCTTCATGGCAATCACCGACATCCCAGAGTTCGCACATCTCAGCGAGGATGACATCGAGGCGCTCGGCGCGGAGCTGGAGCAGATCCGTCAGGACATCATCGGCTCCCTGGGTGAGCGAGATGCCACCTACATCCGCAACACCATCCGCTTCCAGCGCGGCCTCGAGGTCGGCGCCCGGGCGCTGCTGATGGTGGGCTCACGCAACAAGACCGCGTGGGCGATCGGCGCGGGCGCGCTCGGCGTGGCCAAGATCGTCGAGAACATGGAACTCGGGCACAACATCATGCACGGACAGTGGGATTGGATGAACGATCCCGAGATCCACTCCACCAGCTGGGAGTGGGACAACGTGGGCACGTCCGAGCACTGGAAGCAGACCCACAACTACATGCACCACAAGTACACGAACATCATCGGCATGGACGACGATGTGGGGTACGGACTCCTCCGCGTGACCCGCGACCAGCGCTGGCACCCCTTCTACTACGGCAACCTGGCGTACAACACCGCCCTGGCACTGCTGTTCCAGTGGGGTGTGGGGATCCAATACCTGGAGCTGGGCAAGGTAGTCAAGGGCCGCGACGACCGCGAGGAGACCAAGCGCAACGTCGCCCTGTTCCTGCGCAAGGCCGGCCGCCAGCTCGCGAAGGACTACGTGTTCTACCCGGCACTGTCGGGCAAGGGCTGGAAGTCCACCATGACCGCCAACCTGGTGGCCAACGGCATCCGCAACGTGTGGACCAACGCCGTGATCTTCTGCGGCCACTTCCCCGACGGCGCCGAGAAGTTCACCAAGAAGGACCTCGCGAACGAGACGCGGGCCGAGTGGTACCTGCGCCAGATGCTCGGCTCCGCGAACCTCACCGGCGGCCCGGTCATCGACTTCATGTCCGGCAACCTGTCGTACCAGATCGAGCACCACCTCTACCCGGACATGTCGTCCAACCGCCTGGCGGAGGCGTCCGTACGGGTGCGCGAGGTGTGCGACAAGTACGACCTGCCGTACGTAGCCGGCTCGCTTCCGGTGCAATACCTCAAGGCGTGGCGCACCATCGCCAAGATGTCCCTGCCCAACCACCTGCTCAAGGACACCGCCGACGACGCCCCCGAGACCCACTCGGAGCGGATGTTCGAGGGGCTCCCCGAGCCGAAGCCGACCGCCGGGAACGGCAAGCGCGCCGGACTCAAGACGGCGCTACGCCAGCAGCGCGCCCGCCGTCGCGCGAAGAAGTACGTGCCGGTCTCCTGACCTGAATCGCACGCCGCCACGCCCTCGACACCTGATCAGGTGTCGAGGGCGTCCGTGATTTCGACGCCCCAGTTGTAGAACCGGCGATAGGCTGACCCCGGAAGTCGGCCGTACCAGTCCAGCACCAGTCACACATGACGACGGGAGTACCCATGGAGGACCGGCGAATGCTGATCGCCGACTCGGCGATCGAGGTCGTGGCGAGGGACGGCATCCGGGCGCTCACACACCGGGCCGTCGACTCCGAGGCGGGCCTCCCCTCCGGCTCGACCTCGTACTACTGCCGCACCCGGGCACAATTGGTCGGTCTCACCGTCGACCGGGTCACCTCGCTGCTGCGGGGATTCGTCGAGGTCTCGGGAATCCAGGAGCTGGCGTCCACGAACGCCGACGACGTGCTGGGGGTGCTCTCCCGCATGATCGAGGCCCTGCTCGCCGACTACCGCGGCGAGCTGGCCGCGCGGTCCGCGCTCATCATCGAGCTCTCCGGCAAGGAGGACACCACCGATCTCGTGTCCTCACTGCTGGACCCCAGCGACCTGACCAACGCGCTCGACGCCACCGGGATGCGTGAGCCGGCGGTCGCCGCGATGGACCTCCTCGCCGTCTTCGAGGGCCTGATCTGGGAGCGCACCGTCGGCCGCCTCGCCGGCCAGGCCGTCGACCGCGCGCACGACTCCGAGCTGCTCAGCGCCGCGCTCGCACGCCACGAGCACCGCGGCCCCCGCAACCTGTTCGGCCTGCGCCGCTAGCCAGGCGCCGCCAGCCCCACAGCACCATCCCGAGCCCCCGACGCCCTGCCCCCAGGCCGTCGGGGGCTCGCCTGTCTGCACGTGAGCCTCGTCGCGGCGCCCTGCGCCGACCCCGTGTTTTTGTATACTAAACGAGTGCCACGGCCCTCCTTCACCACCCCGACCGTTCGCGACGCGATCCGCAACCGCATCCTCTCCGGCGAATACGCGCCGGGATCCCGCCTGATAGAGCAGCGGATCGCCGCCCAACTCGAGGTATCGCGGGTCCCCGTCCGGGACGCCCTGCGCGACCTCCTCGCCGAGGGACTCACCCGCGAGCGACCGGCCGGCGGGATGGAGGTACGGCACTACTCCGAGGCCGAGATCGACGAGCTGATCGTCCTGAACGAAGTCCTCGAGACGGTGCTGGTCGTCCGGCTCGCGGAAGAAGCGGACGAACTCGTCGTCGTCGCCCTCCACGCGGCCACCTCGGAGGCCGGCGCGGCGATCGCGGCCGGGGACACCACCCGCGCGATCACCCTCAACGCCCGCTTCCACGACGTCCTGCTGGAGCAGGCGCACGGGAGCATCACCCACGAACTCCTCAGCACCATCCGGCCACGCCTGGCCTGGGTGCACCGACAACACGGCGACGCCGCGATGCTCCACGCCGAGCACGTCGCGATCGTCAACGCGATCGCCGCCGGCGATACCACCGCGGCGTCCGCGCTCATCCACTCCCACTCCGCCTCCAGCCGGCAGGCAGTCCACGACCTGAAGGACCCCACATGACCCGTCACCGCCCGCGAGGAGCTGGAACCACCGTCGGCGTGACCGCCCTGGCCCTGCTCCTCACCGCCTGCGCCACCGATACCTCGACCGATGCCGCCCCCACGCCCGAGGCGGCCCCCACCACGGTCGTCACCGAGACCGCGACGCCCACCACCGCGCCCACCCTCAGCCCCGAGGAACAGCAGCGGCTCGACACCGAGCTCATCGCCGCCGCGTGGGCCGACGATGTGCCCGCCGCGCGTGAGCTCATCGCCCGCGGTGCCGATGTCAACGCCACCGACGACACCGTGCAGAGCGCCTACCTCATCGCCACCTCGGAGGGGTACACCGAACTGCTCGACCTGACCCTCGCCAACGGTGCCGACATGACCTCGCTGGACTCCTACGACGGCACCGGTCTCATCCGCGCGGCCGAGCGCGGGCACGCCGACATCATCGGCCGGCTCATCCGACATGACGTGGACATCGACCACGTCAACAACCTCGGCTGGACCGGCCTACACGAGGCGCTCATCTTCGCCGACCAGGCCGGACGCCCCGCGCGGGGCGACAGCACCGACTTCATGGACAGCGTGCGCGTGATCGTGGCCGCCGGGGGTGACCTCACGATCCCCGCGCAGCAGGACGGCGCCACCCCTCTCGAACTGGCGCGCCGCCACGGGCTGACGTCGCAGGCGAGCCTGATCGAGCAGGCCGTGGCCGCCGACCGCGCCGACGCGCCCGGCCGCGACGCCGACGCCGAACTGCTGCAGGCCGCAGCGAGCGGCGACCCCGACGCCGCCGCGCTCGCGCTGCGCCGCGGCGCGGACCTCGACACCCGCAACGCCCAGGGCCAGACCCCGCTGGTCGTTGCCACCAGGAACAATGACCCGCGGGTCGCCGCACTGCTGCTCTACCTGGGCGCCGACCCGGACGCGCAGGACGACATCCAGGACTCGGCGTTCCTGTACGCCGGCGCCGAGGGCCTGGACGAGATCCTCACCATGACCCTGGCGCACGGCGCGGACGTGACCAGCACCAACCGCTTCGGCGGCACCGCGCTCATCCCCGCCGGCGAGGGCGGCTACGCGAGCACCGCACAGATCCTGGTGGATGCCGGGGTGCCCGTGAACCACGTCAACGACCTCGGTTGGACCGCCCTGCACGAGGCGATCATCTACGGTGACGGCACCGGCGGCCATCTCGAGACGATCCGCATCCTGCTGGACGGCGGCGCGGATCCGACCCTGCCCGACGGCGACGGCACCTCGCCGCGCGACCTGGCCGCCGGGCGCGGCCAGGGGCAGGTCGTCGCCCTGCTCGAGGAGGCGCTGTGACAGGAGACACCGTGACAGGACACGATCTTCACGACGACGACGACCTCGCCCACCTGCGCCGCTGTGTGGAGTTGGCGGCGGAGGCGGTCGACGCCGGGGACGAACCGTTCGGGTCGCTCCTGGTCGACGCCGCCGGGCGGGTCCGGTTCTCCGACCGCAATCGCATCTCCGGCGGCGACGCCACCCGGCACCCGGAGTTCGCGATCGCGCGGTGGGCGGCCGACAACCTCACCCCCGACGAGCGCGCGGCGGCGACCGTCTACACCTCGGGCGAGCACTGCCCGATGTGCAGCGCAGCGCACGCCCTCGTGGGGCTCGGTCGCATCGTGTTCGCCTCCAGCGGTGCGCAGTACGCGGCGTGGATGGCCGAGCTCGGCGTGAACCCGGGACCGGTGGCCGGTCTGCCGATCACGCAGGTCGCGCCGGACGTCCCCGTTGCCGGCCCTGTGCCTGAGCTGGCCGACGAGGTACGCCGGCTCCACGAGCGCGCTGCACGGGGTACTGCTAGTCCGTGATCGCCTCGAGCGGCCCGGTCTTGGCCGCCCGGTGCGCCGGCCACAGTGAGGCCAGCACACCGACGAACGCCGAGCACACCAGCACGATGCCGATCATCCCCCACGGGATGGTGGTCATCTGCAGCCCGCTGGACGCCAGCACGGTCACGAACGCCCAGCCCAGGTAGACGCCCACCGCAGCACCGATCAGCGCGCCGAACACGGCGATCTGCGTGGACTCGAGATTGACCGTTCGCCGCACCTGCGACCGTTGCATGCCGACAGCGCGGAGCATCCCGATCTCGGTGCGCCGCTCGATCACCGACAGCGCCAGCGTGTTGACGATGCCCAGCACCGCGACCACCAGGGCCAGCCCCAGCAGGGCGTAGATGATCGTGAGCAACTGGTCGACCCCACCGGTCTGCTGGTCGATATACTCCTGCTTGCTCTGCACCATCGCGATGGGGGTGTCGGCCAGTTCCGCGGTGACCGCCTCCCGGGCCTGGTCCGAGGTGAATCCCTCCGCCGGAGAGACCAGCACGTTGAACGTGGTCCGCAGGTTCTCCGGCACCAGGCGCTCATACACGTCCCTACCGGTGTAGAACTGGCCCAGCACCTGCGAGTCCTCGTAGACGCCGGTGACGCGCAGGGTGGATTCGCTGCCGTCGGGCCCGACGAGCGGCACGGTGCTGCCGTACGTCCAGCCCTTGTCGCGGGCCACGGAGCGGGAGACGACGAGCGAGTCCTCGGCCGGCTGGAGCGAGCCGTCCACGACGGTCGCGTCGATCATCTCCTCGACCGGGCCGCCCGCGGCGGAGATGAGTTGCTGCTCCCCGCCGAGTACGCCGAACCCGAACGCCAGGTACGCGACCTCGCCGACCTCGTCGACGGCGGAGATCCGCTCCTCGATGGCGCCGGGCAGCGGCACCGGCGGCCCCTGCGAGGCGACGCCCTGGACGACGACGTCCGCCTTGATGTCCTGGTCGATGATGCCGCTGATGCTCTCCTTGGTGGTGGCGCCGAGGGTGCCGAACGCCGCGACCAGGGTGAGCCCGAGGGTGAGCGCGAACGCGGTCGCCGCGGTGCGGCGGGTGTTGCGCCCGGCGTTGGTCGCGGCCAGCCGACCGACCGCACCGAAGGGCGCGCCGATGATTCGGCCGATACCGCCGGCGATGGGCCGCGCGAGGGCGGGCATCACCAGGAAGCTGCCGACAATCAGGGCCGCAGCGCCGACGCCGACGGTGATCGCGCCGGACTTCGTGGTGTCCTGCCACGTGCCGATGAGCGCGAGCGCGACACCCGCGACGACCGCGAGGACGCCGACGTACGTGCGCATGCCGCCGCCGGCCTCGGTGGCGACGGAGCCGACGCGCATACCCTGCACGGGGGCGACGCGTCCGGCCCGCCGGGCGGGGGCCCAGGCGGAGAACAGGGTGACGACGAAACCCAGCACCAGCGGCGTGACCACCGACGAGGTGGCGAGCGCCAGGTCGCCGGCCGGGATGCCCAGGTCCAGGGCGTCGAGCACCATGAAGATCGCCTGCGCCAGCCCGAACCCGGCCACCACACCGATCGCGGATCCGACGATCCCTGTGACGGCGGCCTCGGCCAGCACCGACCGGGTGATCTGACCCCGGGAGGCGCCGATCGCCCGCAGCAGTGCGAGCTCCCGCAGCCGCTGCGCGACCAGCATGGAGAAGGTGTTGTAGATGATGAACGTGCCCACGAGTAGCGCGATCAGGCCGAACGCCACAAAGAAGTAGTTGATGAAGTCCAGCATCGTGCCCAGCTGGTCCGAGAGCCGCTCCTTGACCTCCTCGCCCGTGCTGACGGAGAAGTCGGGGTACTCGGCCGCGATGGCGTCCCGCAGCTCGCCCTGGCCCACGCCCTCCTCGGCGCGGACGGAGACGCTGCTGGCGTTCTCGCCGTCGCTGAACAGCGCGCGGGCCTGCTCGGAGGTGAAGCCGACGCCGACGTAGCCGCCGACGTCGGTGTCGCTGGTGTAGGCGCCGACGACGGTGACGTCGATCATCCCGTTCGAGGTGGTGTACACCTGCGCGGTGTCGCCGATCGCCAGGCCGGCCCCCTCGAGCACGCCCTCGGGCAGAACGACCTCGCCGTCGGCGGCGGGCGTGCGCCCGTCGACCATCTCGTTGCTGCTGCCGACCGCCTGCTCGGGATCGATCCAGGCCAGGCCCTCGGACGGGGCCCCGCCGGACTGGTACGGGGTGCCGTCGGCGTTGAACAGCACGACCGTCCCGGACACCTCGGGCATGGCCGCGGCGACGCCGGGCATCTCCCCGAGCCGGTCGGCCACCTCGAACGGCACCCCGGCACCGCGCGGATCCTCGGGCTCGATCATCACCGACAGGTCGGCGGTGCCCTGCTCGAGCAGCCCGTCGAAGGTGCTCTTGAGCGTGGAGGTGAACACGAGCGAGCCGGTGACGAACGCGGTCCCCAGCACCACGGCCAACACCGACAGCAGCAGCCTCAGCTTGTGCGCGGCGATGTTGCGCAGGGAGACCCGCAGCATCGGCCGCGCATGCCGCGGTGCGTGCTCGTCGGGTCGGGAGTGGCGGGCCTGGTGTTTCGCGGGGGTCATCACCGCTCCTCGAGGTCGCCCATGGCGGCGAGGATCTCGTCGGCCGTGGGGCTCTCGAGTTCGCGCACGAGCCGCCCGTCGGCGAGCAGCAGGACGCGGTCGGCGTAGGTGGCGGCGCGCGGGTCGTGGGTGACGATGACGACGGTCTGCCCGAAGTCGTCGGCCGCGCTGCGCAGGATGGACAGCACCTCGGCGGAGGAGGTGGAGTCCAGGTTGCCGGTGGGCTCGTCGCCGAACAGGATGTCGGGACGGCCGACGAGGGCGCGGGCGCAGGCGACGCGCTGCTGCTGCCCTCCCGACAGCTCGGACGGCCGGTGCGAGAGCCGGTCGCCGATGCCCAGGCGCCCCACGACCTCGTCGAACCACGCGCGGTCGATGCGGTGGCCGGCGATGTCTTGCGGCAGCGTGATGTTCTCCTCGGCCGTGAGGGTGGGCACGAGATTGAAGGACTGGAACACGAAGCCGATCCGGTCGCGCCGCAGTGCGGTGAGCTGCTTGTCCGGAAGGCCCACGATCTCGGTGTCGCCGATGCGTACGGACCCGTAGGTGGGCCGGTCGAGCCCGGCCATGCAGTGCATGAGGGTGGATTTGCCGGAGCCGGACGGCCCCATGATGGCGGTGAACCGGCCCTTGGCGAAGGTGGCGCTGACGTGGTCCAGGGCGCGCACCTCGGTCTCGCCCTCGCCGTAGGTCATGACGAGGTCGGTGGCGATGGCGGCCACGGGCTCCGCGGCGCCGGGCTGCTGGTGGGTCTCGGCCTGGGTGGTCATGTGCTCCCTCGCAAGGTGGTGGTCGACTAAAGCATGCAGCATCCGGGGACCGGGACGGATCAGGGATGGCCCTGGTTTCCACCCTGATCGGGCTCGGGCTCATCGGGCGCGGTCGGCCACTGCTCCAGTGTGCGACGGGTGGTGAACCTGCGCCGCTCGCCGGAGACGGGATCGGTGAACGCGATCGATTCCGCCAGCAGCTGCAGCGGGCGGGTGAAGTCCCCGGGGGTCACCTCGAGCACGTCGGGGTACAGGTCGTCGCCGAGGATCGGCGTACCCAGGGCGTTCATGTGCACGCGGAGCTGGTGGGTGCGGCCGGTGGTGGGCTCGAGGCGGTAGAGGCCCAGTCCGTCACGGGCGTCCAGCAGCGTGATGCGCGTGTGTGCGTCGGCCTCGCCGTCGACCTCGGCGGCCTGGAGGATGCCGCGCGTCTTGACGATCCGGCTGGACCGCTCGCGCACCTCGGGCGTGCCGCCCGGCGCCGGCGCCACGGCGAGGTAGGTCTTGTCGACGCGGCGGGCGGCGAAGAGTTCCTGGTAGGCGCCGCGGTGCGCGGGGTCGGCGGTGAACACCAGCACGCCGGCGGTGAGCCGGTCGAGGCGGTGCGCGGGCGCCAGGTCGCCGAGTCCGTGATGGTCGCGGCGGAGCCGCACCAGTGCGGTCTCGGTGACGTGCCCGGCGCGCGGCGTGGTGGCGAGGAAATGCGGCTTGTCGACGACGACGAGGCGGTCATCCCGGTGCAGCACCACGAGGTCGAAGGGCACCTCGGTCTCGGGCCCGGGGGTCCGGTACATCCACACGTCCATCCCCCGGTGGCGCCTGGTCTCGCCGGTGACGGGGCTGCCGTCGGCGGTGACGACCTCACCCGCGGCCAGTGCGGCCTCGAGCTCGGCGAGCCGGTCGGGGAAGCGGCGCCGCAGTTCCTCGGGGATGCTGCGGGGCCCCTGGCCGGGGTCGGCGAGCCGGATGCGGACCGGGTCGACGCCGTCGCGCAGCGGCAGCGGCCGGCGGCTGCGCCGGGAACCAGAACTGGCCATACCCCCGAGCCTAATCCGTGCGTTACACTCACCTGCGCCTCATCTATCACTTCAGCACCAGGAGCAACCATGATCGACGCCGTCGTCGACTTCTTCCTGTTCGGCCCGGGCCGCGCGATCCTGCCCGCGTTCCAGGGCAGCTTCAACCTCGCCTACCCGTCGAACGCCCCGTTCCCCGAGGCGGCGTAACCCCGTTCGCCCACCCTTCGCCAAGCCGCTTCCGCAGGCCGATCCCGGCGGTACGCTGACGGCATGGCTTCCCTCGAGAACACCGTTGTAGTCGGTGTCGACGGCTCTGCTGCGTCCACCGGCGCAGTCGCCTACGCCGCCAACACCGCCGCCACCCGTGGCATCCCGCTGCTGCTCGTCACGAGTTACACCATGCCGGCGGCCATGTTCGCCGAGGGCATGGTGCCGCCCCAGCCCGTCTACGACGAGCTCGAGCGCGAGTGCCACCCGATCATCGAGAGCGCCAGGGCCACCGCACAGAAGATCGCTCCGGAGATCCAGATCGGCCACGCCGTGGTCGAGGGCAACCCCGCACAGGTGCTCATCGACTACTCGCGCAAGGCCAAGCTCATCGTCCTGGGCTCCCGCGGCCTGGGCGGCATCAAGGGCATGGTCCTGGGCTCGGTCTCCGCGGCCGTCGCCAGCCACGCGTTCTGCCCGGTGGTGGTGACCCGCACGGACACCGATCAGCCGGACAGCACCGGCCCCGTCGTGGTGGGTATCGACGGCTCCGAGATCAGTGCCCGGGCCACCGACTGGGCGTTCGCCGAGGCCTCGGCCCGCGGCGCCGAGTTGATCGCCGTCCACACCTGGATGGACCCGCAGGTCCAGGCCGCGGCCGCCGGGATCGCCCTCACGGACGACGACTGGAGCCAACTCGAGGAGCAGCAGCACCAGACGCTGGCCGAACGGCTGGCCGGCTTCGCCGACCGCTTCCCGGACGTGAACGTCACCCGCTACGTGACCCGGGACCGCGCGGTCCGCGCCCTGGTCGAGCAGTCCGAAGGGGCACAGCTCGTCGTCGTCGGATCCCACGGGCGTGGCGGCTTCGCCGGCATGGTCCTGGGCTCGACGTCCCGCGCGCTGCTCCAGGCCGCGCCGTGTCCCGTGATGGTCGTCCGTCCGGAGGCCCACGAATGAGCGGGGACCCCGGCAGCGCCGAGGACATCCGGGTCCGTGAGGACGAGGTCGCCGGCCGCTTCGAGATCCTGGTCGACGACGTGGTGGCCGGGTTCGCCGACTATCAGGACGCGCCCGGGACCGGCACGGCCTCCGGGGTGCGCACCTTCCCGCACACCGTCGTGGCCACCGAGTTCGGCGGTCGCGGTCTGGCCGGCCGGATGATCGGCGAGGCCCTACAGCAGACGAGGGGCAAGGGGCTCCGCGTGAATCCCGCCTGCTCGTTCGTCGCCCGGTACATCGAGAAACACCCGGACTCGGCCGACCTCGCCTGAGCAGCGCCGGGCCCACAGCCGGACACGGCGCGGTAACGGATGAGCGACGTTTAACCGCACAGTGGAGTGGACCGGAAGCGTCCGTGGCCGGATCGTGTTCTCCTGAGTGAGCGGCCCACCCCTGGGCCGAGAACGACTCTCGGAAAGGACAACCACCATGCTGTGGAGCATCATCTCCTGGATCATCGTCGGTGGAATCGCCGGCTGGATCGCGTCCATGATCATGGGCCGGAACGCCCAGATGGGATTCGTCGCCAACGTTGTAGCCGGAATCGTCGGCGCGTTCGTCGTAGGCCTTATCGTCTCGCTGATCACCGGGGGTGGCGGCATGCCGGAGGCCTTCTCGCTGTGGGGCTTCATCGCGGCGATCATCGGCGCGTGTCTGCTGATCTGGGTGGTCGCGGCCGTCAAGGGCCGCGGGCGCACCAAGGTCTGACCCCACCACAACCCTCACGAACCCGTACGATCCAGCGGCCCGGCCTCCCACGCGGAGCCGGGCCGCTGGCCACCAGGCAGGAAGGCAGGAAGGACTCCGACATGGGATTTCTCGACAAGGGCCTGGCCAAGGCCAAGGAACTCGCAGGCAAGAACCCGGACAAGGTGGACTCGGTCATCGACAAGGCCGGCGACATGTTCGACAGGAAGACCGGCGGTAAGCACGCCCAGCACACGGACCGCGTGCAGGAGAAGGCCGGCGAGTTCCTCACCGGACGCACTGCCGACGCCCCCGAGGTGCCCGACGCGCCGGACGGCACCCCCACCCCCGATCCCGGCCCCGAGCAGGGGGGTCGCCCGCCGGCCTGACCGGCACGGCTCGACACCCTTCGAGCACCCGTTGCCAGATCTTCGGGGCCGGCGCCCGCTCCACGCGGCACCGGCCCTGCGGTGTCGGTGGTCACAGCCGATAGTCTGTAACCCGTGACGAGTACACGGTCGACCAAGCCCGGGCCGCGGGAGCGGCTCCTGGCCACGGCGACCCGTCTGTTCTCCACCGACGGGATCCGGGCCGTGGGCATCGACCGGATCCTGCGCGAGGCGGGCGTAGCCAAGGCCAGCCTCTACAACACGTACGGGTCCAAGGACGAGCTCGTGGTGGCCTACCTACGATCGGTGGCCGAGCGGGACCGGGTGCTGTGGCGACGCCGCGCCGACCGCTCGCCCGATGCCCGGGGCCGCGTCCTGGCCCTGTTCGACATCATCCGCGAGCGGGTCGAGCCCGCCACCCCCGGCTCCTGCCACATCGCGGCCGCGATCGAGTTCCCCAGCCCCGACACCGACGGCGAGCGCTCGATCCGTGCCGCGGTCGCCGACCAGCGCGCCTGGGTCGCCGAGACCCTGCGCGCCGAGCTGGCCGGGATGGGCCTGCAGGACCCGGACAACATCGCCGACCTCGCGGACCGGTTGGCGCTGCTCCACGACGGTGCCGTCACCGCCGCGATGCTGGGCGAGGTCCAGACCACGTCCATGACCGCCCGAAGCATGGCCGAGCTGATCCTGGGCATGATCACCGACCCCATCTGACCCGGGCCGGTCACTGCGCGAGGCGGGGGCCGACCAGCTCGGCCACCTGCTGCGCCGGGCCGGCCTCCTCGTTGACCGTCTGCACCGCCAGCAGCTGGTCGCCCCGGGACAGCACGACCAGCGCGCCGGCCGCGCCCCCGGTGCGGGCGCCGGCCCAGCCACCGTCGGCGGTGGCCTCCTCGGCCGTGTCCTCAGGCGCGGACTCGGCCACCAGCTCGCGCGCCCGCTCGGCGGAGTCGACCGTATAGACGGTGGTCGTGAGGACCACGGAGCCGTCCGTCCCGTAGAAGAAGCAGGCGGCCGGGTCGATACTCTCGTCGATCCGCACCTCGGTGACCGGGGCGGCGCCCGTCTCCGCCGCCTCGGCCACCGACAGGTACGGGCAGTCCGCGGCAGCAGCCGGCTGGACCGGCGGCAGTTCCCGCTACGGGGCCGGCAGCGGTTCGGTCCTGATGGTGCCGGTCTCCTGATCGGAGCCCGTCCCACCGCATCCGGCGAGCACGGCGAGGAGCGCCACGGAGGCTGACGCGAGGGCGGCGGCGGTGCGAGTGGTCATGCCAGCCAGGATAGGGCGGAGGCCGCTCCGTAACATCGACGGCAGTCGATCACACGAGGTACGGACAGGAGGGCCGAGATGAGCAGCACCGAGTCCTCCGGCCCGCCGGGCATGAGCCGCCGCCGCGCGGTGCGGGTCCGCATCAGCGGCGTGGCGCTCGACCTGGTGCTCGAGCGCGGGCTCGACGACGTCACCGTCGACGAGATCGCGCGCGCCGCGAACGTCTCCCGGCGTACGTTCTTCAACTACTTCCCGTCCAAGGTCGCCGCGTGCATCCCCTACGTGCCGCCCGCCGAACCCGAGGCGGTGCAGCTGTTTCTGTCGGACCGGTCGGTGCCCACCATGACGGCGCTGTCGCGGTTGATGTGGAACCAGGTGTCGACGGCCCGGCGCGAGTCCCCCGAGTTCGACCGCTTCCACGACCTCTGGCGGCACGAACCGGGCATCCAGACCGAGATGCACGCGCTGTTCGCGCGGCTGGAGGGCCGGCTCGCCCAGCTGGTGTGCCAGCGGGAGGGTCTGGCCCCCGACTCGGTCGAGGCGGCCACGGTGGCGGCGGCCTCCATCGCGATCCTGCGGGTCGCCGTGGAGCGGTGGCGCACCGACGAATCCGGGGCGCTGCTGGAGAACCTGATCGACGAGTCGTTCGACGCCGTCACCGATGCGGTGATCCTACGGCCCGACGACTCCTGATCCCGGCGCCCGGCAGGCCCCGAGCGCGCGCACGAGCCGCTGCCCCATCCGCCGGTACGCCCGCGCCTCGCGACGTCCGGCGCCGGGCAGGACGTAGGCCGAACCGGGGCGCCACGTGGTGCGGACCGTCGCCGTCACGGCGCCGGTGTCCGGATCCAGATCGACGTGGCAGCGGTGCTCGGCCACCGCGGGGTTGCCCTCGAGGGTGCCGACGACGAGCCCCTGCCGCAGCGACTCGTCGGTCCTGTCGACCACCCGGCAGGGGCCACGCATGGGCCCGTCCAGCAGGTCGACGTCCGACGGCAGGCCCGGGTCTGCCCCGACCAGCCGGAACCCGGCACGGCAGTGGGCGTCCAGGCCGAGGAGGTCGTCGGAGGTGACGTCGAACAGGGCCGTCCCCTCGCCGAGCCGGGACGTCAGGGAGATCTCCGCCCAGCCCTCGGGGGCGTGACATCGACCGGGACCGGCGAGGATCGAACGCTGATAGCCGAGCGCCCGGCCACCCAGCTGCGCCGGTCGGCGGTCTCGCCCGGTGACGGTGTCAGAAATCGGCTCCACGACATGCAGTCTCACCAGACCAGTTGAGCGGACGGCACACTCTCGGTGAACGTCGGACGTCAAGACGGTGACGCCGATCACAGAGTCGGCTCGTCCGGGTGGCGGGCAGGAGCGGAGGCGGGACCCGCGACCCCGCGCCGTAGGATCGGGGCCATGCGTTCCTCGCTGCGTTCGACTTCGCCGTCCCCGTCCCGCGGCGTCACCGGAGCGCTGGCCGCCGTGGCCGCGCTGACGCTCGCCGGCTGCTCGGGTCTCGGCGACGAGGCGGAGTCCGGCCCGCCGCGACTCACCCCGAACCTGCAGATGGACGCCGCCGAGGCGATGATCGCGAGCAGCGGTTCCGCCAACGAGCGACTCAACGCCTGCGAGATGCTCGACCTGACGACCGCCGAGGTCATCACGCTCACCGATGCCGAGATGCCCGACGTGGAGCCGACCGGCTCCGGCGACCTGGGCCTGATCTGTACCTACGGTGGCCCGGGCTCGCCCGATCGGGCCGAGGCCGCGACGGGCACAGGTTCCGACGACAATCTCGACGACCCGGACGACTCCGACGGCCTTGATGGCACCGACGACCTGGACGGCACCGACGGTGCCGACGGTGCCGACGAGACCGACCCCTGGAACCTCGGCGCGACCACCACGACCGCCACCACGGAAGCCCCCGCCCCGCCAGCCTTCGAGCCGGGCATCGTGCCGGACACCTTCGCCGCCGGCGTCGTCGAGCCGCAGGGCGGAGCGGAGGCGGCGCTCGCCGGACAGCCGCTGATGCTCGGCGCGCGCTACGCGTGCTCGGAGGTCCGCGGCACACTGGCCGCCACCGTCGAGGGGGCGCCACCCGCCGCACCCGGCGCACCGGGCCCCGTCTCGCCGCCGCTGGCGACCGCCTTTATCGATTGCCTCGCCGCGCCGACCGGCGGCGGCGTGGAGGTGCACACGATCCTCGTCACCGGCGACTACCTGTGGCACATCACGTTGGTCCAGCCGGAGACCGCTCGCAGCCCGGAGGCGGAGGCCGAGGCGCTGGCCGGCCTACACCGGGTCGCCCGTCAGATCCTGGCCTGAGCGGCGCGCACCGCCGGCAGCACGGACCAACGCACCTGGAATGCTGTATTCCATGCTCGGCGACATCGGTCCACCCCTCCTGATCGTCGCGGCGGTGTCCGTCGTCCTCGGCACGGTGCTGCAGCGGGTCAGCGGGATGGGGGTCGGGCTCGTGGTGGCGCCGACCCTGTCGCTGATCCTCGGGCCCGTCGCCGGAGTCCTGCTGACCAACGTGACCACCACTTTTTCCGCTGCTTTCATCGCGATCATGCTGCGTCGCGACATCGACTGGCGTCGGTATCGCCGTCTCGCGCCCCTGATCGTCGTGGGGTCCGTGCCCGGCGCGCTCCTGGTCGGCGCCGTCGATCGCAGCTGGCTCGAGATCATCATCGGGGCGGCGTTGCTGGGCACGCTTCTCATGACGGCGATCGCGCGCATCCCGCAGGTCAGCGGCCCTTTCCCTGCTGCGGTGGCCGGCACCGCCGGAGGGTTCCTCAACACCGCGGTGGGGGTGGCCGCTCCCGCGATGCTGGTCTACGCGCAGGCGACTGGTTGGAGACAGCGGTCCTTTGCCGCGACCCTTCAACCGATTTTCTGCACCATGGGCGCCACGTCCGTGATCACCAAGATCGGCGTCGGCGCCGCGCCCATTTCCGAACTCCCACCGATGATCGTCATCGGCCTCATCGTGGCGATGGTGCCGCTCGGCGTCCTCCTGGGAGGAGTCCTGGCCCGGCGGGTCTCCGCAGAGGCGGGCCGCAGGGTTGCCGTCGTGGTGGTCACCGCCGGCGCTGTCCTGCTCCTCGGGCGGGGGCTCGGGCATGCTGCCGGGATCATCTAGCTTCGCGTCTCTCGAGAGTTAGAGGCGGGCTGGAGGCCAACTAGAGAAACGGCGTCGGAGCCCCTCAGCTTCCGACGCCGTTCCCGTATTCGGCGGATCGCGCATCGCGCGCTCACGCCGCCTCGCATGCCTGTCCGGCCGCGGGCCAGCACCCCCCCAGGTGCTCCGGTCCGTATGACCGGCCCCTCAGCGTGAAGTCGTGGTCCCTCAACCAGTCCTTCACCTCGCCACCTCCCTCGGTTGGTGACTGATTGGACTATATGTTGCGCCCACAGCGCGATCAAGCCGGTGAACTGCGATTATTCTACTGACTTTTGGTCAGTAACACCTCTCGCGGCATCTACCTGCACTTCCCTCCGCGTCGATGCCAACAAACGATGGCAGGGTTTCGCGCCGCGCCGGACCGGGCGCCACCGCGCCCGTATCGCCGCAGCGCCCGCGGGATGTACACGGCACCCGGATTCGCGGTAGTGTTACGCAAGTTATCTGAGTGACTGGTGTGATTAGTGTTTCTAAGTACTGAACGCCGGCCGTCTCGGATCGCCTTCCCCGAACACCGCCGCCCGCCCGCGGCACGCGCCCCGAGGAGATCGATGCACCGCCGCACCCGTTCGACCGCCGCCGTCCTTGCCGCCGCCGGTCTCGTCGTCGTCGGACTCTCCCCCGCCGCCTCCGCACAGTCACTCGCCGGCGGCTTCGGCTCCTCCGGCTCGGCCGGCGCGGTCGGCATGGAGACAGCGCCCCTACCCACCTTCCTCATGCCCGGACTGCCCGTCCTGACGGTTCCCGCCCTGGCCCCCCAGCGGCCGTCGATCGAGGCGCAGGTCGCCTCGGTCTACCCCACCCGCGACGAGACCGTCGGCGTGGCGCAACCGGTCATGATCACCTTCGACCGCCCCGTCGCGGACCGCGCGGCCGCCGAGGCGGCGGTGGGGATCCGCACCACGCCCGGCGTCGAGGGCAAGTTCTACTGGGTCGGCGACACGGAGCTGCGCTGGCGGCCGCACGAGTTCTGGCCGGCCGCCACCGCCGTCACCGTCTGGGCGGGCGGCGCGGAACACACCTTCCGTACCGGCGACGCCGTGGTGTCCACCTACGACGACAACACCCACGAGGTCACCGTCACCCGCAACGGCGTGGTCGAGCGCGTCATGAAGGCCTCCGCCGGCCGCGACGCCTACCCCACGCACAACGGCATCTACTACAACGGCTGGCGCGCCCGCGAGGTCCACATGGACTCCGCGACGTGGGGCCTGGCCCAGGATGCCGGCGGCTACGACACCGTGGTCAACGACGGGGTGCGACTGAGCTACGACGGTATCTTCATCCACTCCGCCCCGTGGTCCGTCGCGGACCAGGGCGCGCGCAACGTCTCGCACGGTTGCATCAACATCAGCCCCGAGGACGCGGCCTGGTACTACGAGAACACCGGCAACGGGGATCCGTTCATCGTCATCAATGGCCCGGGCAAGCAGTTCGGCGCCTTCGACGGGCAGGGCGACTGGAACTACTGACGAGCACCGGGCGACCGCTACCGCGGTGGCACCGGCGCCAGGACCCCCAGCACCTGGTCGGCGGCCACACATCGCGGTGGGTGCGCTTCGGCGGGCGCACCTTCCGCCGGGGCGAGCGCGTCGGCCACCAGGTCCGCGGCGCGCGGTGAGGCGAGCACGGTCAGGTGCCCCGAGCGGTCGGCCTCGCACCCGTCCTGCAGGCGCACGACCTGCAGGTCCACCCAGTCCGGGACGATCGGCGCCACGACGGGCCCGGTGAGATCGTCGTAGTCCGAGGACACCGCCACGTACCGCACCCCGCGCGCGAACGGCACGCCCTCATCGCCCAGCCACGCCAGGGTCGCCTCGGCGTCGCGTCGCGTGGTCTCCGCGGACAGCACCCCGAGCATCGCGGTGACGAACTCCGGCGGCCCCTCCCCCGATCGTGCCGGGTCCGCGCCGAGCGTGACCACGGTGCGCACCGCGTCCGCACGGACGGTCGCCGCGACGAACGACGCCACGATCGCCCCCTGCGAGTGCCCCACGAGGTCGACCCGGTCGGCGCCGGTGAGCCCCCGCACGCGGTCGATCTCGGAGGCCAGCTGCGGCGCCGACGCCCCCGTCAACGAGTCGAGTCCTCCCGTCGAGCCCATCCCCTCTGGCGCCCCGACGGTGGGCGCCCACACGCAGAAACCCTCCGCGGTCAGCGCCGTGCCGATGGTCGCCCACGAGTTGCCGCCGTTGAGCCCGGTGCCGTGGACGAGGATCACCGGGTGCGGGCGCTCTGCGGTCGGGCGGCAGTCGTCGCGGTTCAGGGCGGGCGGGTCGGCCAGGCCGTGCGTGAGTTGATACGCCGCGCCGTCCCACCACCGCCACGGGACATGGTCGGCGGTGGGTGTCGGCGGTGAGGGTGTCGGGGATGTGGGGGCAGCCGCCGCGAGCCCGGGGGTGACGACGACGAGGGCTGCCGCCGCGAGCAGGTCAGCGATCGCAGAGCGGTTCACGAGCCCGGCAGCGATGGGATCGGTCCCACGTACGGAGCCACTGCCTCGCAACGGGGTTCACGCGGATTGGCCGGGTCGAGGGCGTTGAGAATGAAGTCGGCGGTGCGGCCGTCCGCCGCGATGCCCAGATGCTCGGCGTGGTTCTGCTCGCAACCCTCCTGGATGATCACGTTGGCGGCGTTCGACCCCTCCACGATCCCTGAGGTGAACGGCTGAACCACCTGCTCGTGGACGGTCACCAGGTTGAGGTAGTTCACGCCCGAGGCGTACGGACTGCCACCGGCCCACAGGGTCTCGAGCATGTCCGAACCCGCGGCCATCTGACCGAGCGACGGCGCGATCTCCTCCGCCCGTCCGCGATCCCCGCTGGCCAGCGCGGTGCCGATCGCCCCGGATCCGGTCCCGCGGGAGCCCTCCCACAACGGTGCGATCGACGCGACCGTGTTGATCTTGCCCGGCCGACCGACCTTGGCCACCAGACCCGAGACGAGAGTGCCCTGCGAATGACCGATCAGATCCACTTGCTCGGCTCCGGTCGATTCCAGGACTCGGTCGAGGAACTCACTGACCTGGGGCACCGAGACCTCGGTGATGTCCGCCAGCCCGCCGAGCAGGCTCACCGGCCACGGCTGACCGGGCAGGGCGCCGTAAGTCAGGGTGTAGACGCAATACCCCTCGTTGTGCAGCAGCGGACCGTAGGTGGCCCAGTTTGTCACCGCCCCGCCGGAGGTACCGTGCACCAGCACGACCGGCCTGGGTTTGTCCGGGGTGGGGCGGCACGACCAGTCGTTGGCCCCCGGCAGTTCGGACCCCGGGGCGGTGAGCGCCTGGGCGGCGCCGGTGAAGAACGAGTACGGAACGGGCAGCGGGGCCCGCATCGATGGGTCGGTGGCGGGCTGGGCTGCGGCAGGCTGGGCAGTGGCAGGCTGGGCAGTGGCGGCGCCCGCCCCGGACACTGCGAGCGTCACGGCGGCGAGGAGAGTGCAAGCGGCGCGCAGGATTGTCATGCGCCTATTAAGCCACGGCCGTACGACATCTGACCTGGATAACCGGGACAGCTCACGAACCGCCCGGCGCCCGTTCCACTGTCGACTCACAGCGGGGTTCGCGGGGCGTCGCCGGATCGAGCGAAGCGAGGACCAGGTCTGCCGCACGACCGTCAGCGACGATCGCCGTGTGTTCGGACCGGTTCTCCTCGCAGCCGTCCTGCAGGACCACGTTCGTGGCCAGCGGCCCCTCGACGATCCCGGCGGTGTACGGGGTGACCAACTGGTCGTAGCGCGTCACCACGTTGAGGTAACGCACGCCGGGCGCGTACGGAGTGCCGCCCTCCCACAGCGCCTGGGACGCCGCCGAGTCCGGGCCCATCTGGCTCAACGCGGGCGGCAGGACCCGGTTGACCTGGTCCAGGAGCCCGGGCACGGACTCCAATCCCTCCAGTGCCTCCGATTCCGAGTTGTCCCAGAGGGGCGCGAGCGAGGCCACCGCGTGCACGCGCCCCGGGCGGCCGACCTTGGCCACCAGACCGGAGACGAGGGTGCCCTGCGAGTGGCCCACCAGGTCCACCTGCTCGGCCCCCGTGGCCTCGAGCACGCGATCCACGAACCCGCCGACCTGCGGAACCGACACCTCGAGGATGTCCGCCAGCCCACCGAGTTCGCTGATCGGCCACGGCTGCCCCGGCAGGGCCCCGTAGGTCAGCGCGAACACGCAGTAGCCCTCGTTGTGCAACAGCGGGCCGTAGGTCCCCCAGTTGGTCACGGCCCCACCCGCGGTGCCGTGCACCAGCACCACGGGACGAGGCTTGTCCGCCGAGGGCCGGCAGGACCAGTCGTTGGCGCCGGGCAGCTGACCGCCCGGCGAATTCAGCGCACCCGCGACACCCTCGGCGAACGAAGTCGGCACCGGGATCGGGGCCCGCGCCGCCGGATCCGTAGCCGGGGCAGCCGCGGGGGTCGGGGCCGGGGCCGCGGGGGCGGCTGCCGCGCCGGCGAGCACGAGGAGCGCGGCGGCCACTACCGCCCCTGCGCTGGAGAGGATCTTCATCTGGCCATTAAGCCACGGCCGGTGATCACCGGCAGGTCCTTTGCGTAGACCAGGCCAGGCTCCGCCGCGGCCACGGCCTCGATCGAGTTGACCAGTCGCATGGCGGTGATGAGCATGCCGGAGACGTTGTGGTCGCCGTGGGCATCGTGGTGGGTGAACTCCACCCGCATCTCCGGCTGGCCGGAGATCTCCACGCGGTAGCAACCGTCGCCGTGGTCGGGCCGCGGCCAGTCGGGCGCCTGATCGTGCGCGGTGCGGGTGACATGCTCGAGGATGATGCGGTCCTCGCCGTCGACCTGCCCCACCACCTCGAACCGCAGGGCCGCCTGCGACCCGGCGGGCACCTCACACGCCAGCAGCGACAGGTCACGATCGGCCGCGAGCCGCTCGTGCCGCTCGACCAGCGGCTCGTCCAGGGTCACCTCCAGCGCGGCTGCGAGCTGACGGACCACCGAACCCCAGCCCGCGGCGAGCATGCCCGGCCGCAGCAGCGGTGGCAGGGTCTCCATGGACTGTCCGAATCCGAACAGACGCCGCATGGTCTCGCCCTGGTGGTAGACGGAGTAGTCGGCGATCTCCCCTACCCGGATGAGATCGATCCGGCGGGACAGGCTCGTCATGACAAGTGGCAGGACGTCGTTGGCGAAGCCCGGGTCGATGCCGTTCACGTGCAGCGTCGACCCGCCTTCGCGGCCAGCGTCGGCCAGCGCGGTGATCATCTCCTCGGGAATGGTCCCGTGCGGGTACTGCAGCAATACCGGGCCGGAGGCCACCACGTTGATGCCGGCACGCAGGAATTCGGTGAAGTCCTCGATCCCGCCCATGAACCGGGTCTCGGTCTCGGCCGTGTAGAGCACCACGTCGGGCTCCAGCGCGAGGAGTGCGGCGCGGTCGTCGGTGGCGGTCACGCCCAGGTCGCGGTCCAGCCCGGCCAGCCGTCCGGCGTCGACCCCGACCTTGGCCGGGTCGGAGACGAACACGCCCACCAACTCGAGTTCGGGCCGGGCGTGGATCGCCTCGACCGCCATCCGCCCCAGGTATCCGGTCGACCACTCCACAACGCGAATCGTCATGGGTGGACCCTAACCGCGCACCGCCGCCGGTAGAACCTGTTTCACCTGTTGGGCGACGGCCCGCGCTCGGCCACGTCCTTGGACGAGTGCGGATCGTGGGACTTCCGCCGGCCGCCGACATGGGATTCGGCGCGCATCCGCTCCGACATCTCCGGGTAGTGCAACTCGAAGGCGGGGCGCTCCGAGCGGATGCGGGGCAGCGTCTCGAAGTTGTGACGCGGCGGCGGGCAGGAGGTGGCCCACTCGAGCGAGTTGCCCGCGCCCCACGGATCGTCGACGGTCACGATCTCGCCGTACCGCCAGCTCTTGATCATGTTCCAGATGAACGGCAGCATCGCGATACCCAGGATGAACGAGCCGACGGTCGAGATCTGGTTGAGGACGGTGAAGTTGTCGCTCGCCAGGTAGTCGGCGTAGCGCCGCGGCATGCCCTGGTTCCCCAGCCAGTGCTGGACCAGGAACGTGGTGTGGAAGCCGATGAACATCAGCCAGAAGTGCAGCTTGCCCAGCCGTTCGTCGTACATCCGCCCGGTGACCTTGGGGAACCAGAAGTAGACGCCGGAGAAGGTGGCGAACACGATCGTCCCGAACAGCGTGTAGTGGAAGTGCGCCACGATGAAGTACGAGTCGTGGATGTGGAAGTCGATCGGCGCGGAGGCCATCATGATGCCGGTCAGGCCGCCGAACAAGAACGTCACCAGGAAGCCCAGCGCGAACAGCATCGGCGTCTCGAAGGTGAGCTTGCCCTTCCACATGGTGCCGATCCAGTTGAAGAACTTCACGCCCGTCGGCACGGCGATGAGATACGACATGAACGAGAAGAACGGCAGCAGAACGGCCCCGGTGGCGAACATGTGGTGCGCCCACACCGCCATCGACAGCGCGGCGATCGCGAGGGTCGCGAACACCAGGCCGGCGTAGCCGAACAGCGGCTTACGCGAGAACACGGGGAAAACCTCGGAGACGATGCCGAAGAACGGCAACGCCACCACGTACACCTCGGGGTGGCCGAAGAACCAGAACAGGTGCTGCCACAGGATGGCCCCGCCGTTGCCTGCCGAGTAGATGCGCCCGCCGAATGTCCGGTCGTAGAAGACGCCCATCGCGGCGGCGGTGAGCAACGGGAAGATGAGCAGGATCAGCACCGAGGTGATGAGCAGGTTCCACGTGAAGATCGGCATCCGGAACATCGTCATGCCCGGCGCGCGCAGGCAGACGATAGTGGTGATGAAGTTGACGGCGCCGAGGATGGTGCCGATCCCGCCGATCGCCACCCCGAGGATCCAGAGCTCCGCACCGACGTTCGGCGAGTGGATCTTGTCCGCCAGCGGCATATACATGGTCCAGCCGAACGCGGCCGCGCCACCGGGCGTGAGGAACCCGGAGAGCGCGATGATCCCGCCGAACGTGAACAGCCAGAAACCGAAGGCGTTCAACCGCGGGAACGCCACGTCCGGGGCACCGATCTGCAGCGGCATCACGTAGTTGCCGATGCCGATCACGATCGGGGTGGCATAGAACAGCAGCATCACCGTGCCGTGCATGGTGAACAGCTGGTTGTACTGCTCGTTCGCCAGGAACTGCATTCCCGGGAAGAAGAGCTCGGCGCGGAGGAGCAGCGCCATCAGACCGCCGATGAAGAAGAAGATGAAGCACACCACGACGTACATCACGCCGATCTGCTTGTGATCGGTGGTGGTGAGCATCTGCCAGGGCGTCTGCCCCTGGCGCGGAGCGGCGACAGGTGCACCACCCCCGCCGACTGCTCGACTCGACGGGGCAAGCGTTGATGACATGGCACTCCCTTGAGACGACCTGCTGCCGACGCTAGGCGCACGCCTGCGTCTCCGCATTGACCGACGTCAATTTCTCTACTACTGGCCAGACCTCATGCCGGCGGCGATACTCGACACATGCCCAGCTCCCGCCGCGACGGCCTCACCGGCCAGTTCGACCTCGTCGCGGCCCTCGACGCGGAGGGCCGCCAGCAACTGGCGGCCGTCGCGCACACCGTCGAGGTCGAGGCCGGGACGGTACTGCAGACAGTCGGCGGGCCGGCGACCCGACTGCTCCTCGTCACCGCCGGCTCCCTGCACGTGGTGCGCAGCGACAGGGCCGGCCGCCGCCGGATCGTGCGGATCATCGGGCCGGGTGATCACTACGGGTTGGTGGAGCTCGCCCTGGACAGCGCCGCGCGTTACCTCGTCGAAGCCGGCGAGGACTCGACGCTGACCGAGATCCGCTTCGATGACCTGCGGACGATCGCCGACCGCCACCCGGCCCTCCAGCGCGCCATCACCATGGCGCTGGCCCGGAAGACCGCCGAGAGCGAGCACCTGTTGGTCTCGCTCACGTCGGAGGACGTGGCGACCCGGGTGGTGTCCTACCTGCTGTCCCTGCCGCGGCGCCGGGGCGGGGACGGCCGCACCGCGGTGCAGCTGCCGCTGACGCAGATCGACCTCGCCTCGTACCTGGGCACCACCCCGGAGACGCTGAGCCGACGCCTGCGCGAACTCATGGACTCCGGGGCGATCAGCCGCGGGGCGCACCGGGAGTTCACGCTCGACGAGGAACTCCTCGCGCGCTACTGACCGGCCCGGCCACCGCGTGGCGCCCGCCTCACCAGATCACCGGATCACCAGATGCTGACGCGCTCCTCCGGGGCCATCCACATGCCGTCGCCCTCGACCACGCCGAAGGACTCGTGGAAGTCGTCGAGATTCTTGACGACCTGGTTGCAGCGGAACTCCGGCGGCGAGTGGGGGTCCACCGCCAGCCGGCGGGCGGCCTCCTCGGCTCGGGTCTTGGTGCGCCACACGATCGCCCACGAGGCGATGAGCCGCTGGATCCCGGTGAGGCCGTCGATCTCCGGGCCCACGTCGGTGCCCTGCACGGGCTCGCCGTCGACGCTCTGTGCCAGCCGGTAGGCCAGCAGGGCGATCGTCAGCCCGCCGAGGTCACCGATGTTCTCGCCCACCGTGAAGGCACCGTTGACGTGGTCCTTCTCCGGGTCCAGGCCGTCGGGGGTGAGGCCCTCGTACTGGGCGATCAGCTTGTCCACGCGGATGCTGAAGGCGGACCGGTCCGCGTCGGTCCACCAGTCGACGAGGTTCCCCTCGCCGTCGTACTTCGATCCCTGGTCGTCGAAGCCGTGGCCGATCTCGTGCCCGATCACCGCACCGATCGCCCCGTAGTTGGCGGCGTCGTCGGCGTCGGCGTCGAAGAACGGCGGCTGCAGGATCGCGGCGGGGAACACGATCTCGTTCATGACCGGGTTGTAGTAGGCGTTGACCGTCTGCGGCGTCATGTGCCACTCACCGCGGTCGACCGGGCCGCCGAGCTTGCCGAGCTCGTAGTCGTGCTCGAACCGCGCGGAGCGCCGGACGTTGCCGAGGAGGTCGTCGGCCTTCACCTCGAGCGCCGAGTAGTCACGCCACTCGTCGGGGTAGCCGATCTTGGGCACGAACGCCTCGAGCTTGGCCAGCGCCCGCTCCTGGGTTGCGGGGGTCATCCACGGCAGCCGGCTGATCGAGTAGCGGTAGGCGGCGGTGAGGTTGGCGACGAGCTCCTCCATCCGCGCCTTGTGCCCGGGCGGGAAGTGGCGGGACACGTACTCCCTGCCCACCTCCTCACCGAGGGCCGCCTCGACCGCGCCGACGCCGCGCTTCCAGCGCGCCTTGATCTCCTCGGTGCCCGACATCGCGGTGCCGTAGAAGCGGAAGTTCTCGTCCACCAGGTCCGAGGTCAGGTACGGGGCGCGCGAACTGACGACCCGCCAGCGCAGCCACTCGGTCCACGTCTCGAGCGGCTCGCCGGCCCACAGTTCGGCCACCGCGGTGAGGAAGTCGGGCTGCATGGCCACCAGGCGGCCGAAGGTCTCCTCGGTGCCGCCGACCTCGCGCGCCCACTCGTGCCACGGGAAGCCGGGCGCCAGCGCGGGCAACTCGTCCCAGGTGACGGGGTTGTACGTCTTGTCGGCGTCGCGGCGGGCCACCACGTCCCAGTGCGCGGCGGCGATGCGGGTCTCCAGGGCGACGATCCGCTCGGCACGCGCGCGGGCGTCCCCGGCGCCGGCGAGGCTGGCCAGTTCGAGCATCCGCGCGATGTGCTCGGTGTACTGCTCGCGGATCGGCCCGTACTGCTCCTCCCGGTAGTAGGACTCGTCCGGCAGCCCGATTCCGTTCTGAACCAGGTAGAGGATGTACTCGCTGGAGTTCTTGGCGTCGTTGTTGACGTAGGCTCCAATCAGACCGCCGATGCCGGCCCGCTCGAGGCGTGCCATGGCCAACGCCAGCGAGGTGGCGTCGGTGGCGGCGTCGATCTCCGCCAGGTCGGGGGCGAGCGCCGCCACGCCCGCGGCCTCGACCGCGTCGGTGTCCATGAAGGAGGCGTAGAAGGCGCCGATCTGCGAGTCTACGGCGGCGTCGGTGATGATGTCGCGCACTCGCTCCTCGGACAGGTCACGCAGGGCGAGGAACGCGCCGTCGATGGGACGATCGGCGGGGATCACGTGGTCGCGGATCCAGGTGCCGTTGACGTGCTGGTACAGGTCGTCCTGGGACCGCACGTCGGTGTTGATGTACCGGAGATCCAGGCCGGAGGGGCGCTGGGTGTCGGTGGTGGGGTTCTCGGTCGCAGTCATGCGACCAGGTTACGGAAACGCGCGGATCTGGCGGGCCGGACTCAGGGCTCAGGGCTCAGGGCTCAGGGCTCAGGGCAGACCGTGACGCGCGTTGAAGTCCTTGGCGCCGTTGTAGGCGTCGACCATTCCCCAGACCCAGAAGCCGAACATGATCGGCAGTCCGATGAGGATCACCGACAACAGGGCGCCGATGCAGTAGCCGGCGAAGATGCCGATCCCCTTGCCGGTCGAGCCGTTGAGGAGCGTGCCGAGCCCCGGGATGATCAGCGATGCCACCAGCATGATCGCCGGGTCCTTGCGCGCCACCTGCGGGTACTGGCCGTAGGGCTGGACCGCGCCGTACGCGGGCGTCCCGTAGCCCGGCGTAGCGAATCCCGGGCCGGTCAGGGGCTGCCCGCCGTAGGGCTGGGCTCCGTACTGCTGATCGCCGAACTGCTGGTTCCCGAACGGCTGGTTCCCGAACGGCTGGGCCCCGTACTGCTGGGCTTCGTACTGCTGGTTCCCGAACGGCTGGTTCCCGAGAGGATCCGCGAGGTAGGGGTTCGCACCATAGGGCGCCCCGGCCTGGTCCGTTCCCGGCGACGGATCGTTCCGCCAGTCGCTCGACGGGCTCGAGGTGCCGTCGCCCGCGAACGCATCGAAATCCTCGGGGCGGCGATCGTCAGCGGGGTGGCTCATGGCACCACAGTAGCCCCGAGCTCTGACGCCCGCATGGCCGTCGCGACAGCGGGCCGGTGCTGGTGACGGCCCGCGGGCGGAGGAGTCGTCACACGTCCACGTGGAGGCGATTGTGCTCGGAGGCTGCCCGGTAGGCGTCGACGATTCCCCAGATCCACGTCCCGAACATCACGGCGAGAGCACCGAGGATCACGGCCAGGTTGACGGGCGAGAGATCCACACGCGTGGTGAACAGCGTGAAGAACAGGATTGCGAGAACGGCGAACGGGGTCCCGTAGTGGATGGCCATGATGGTCACTCCTCGCCGGACCTGCCCGTTGATGATCGTCCCCAGGCCGGGAACGAAGAAGGAGGCCACCGCGTATACGAGCGGGTCCCTGCGGGGCTCCGCGGGCCGGTACGGCGCCGCCTGTTCGCGCCAGTGATCGCCGGGGGTGTTCACGGCCAGCAGCCTAGAAGGGACCGCATCAGTGGCGAGCAGTCATCTCCGGGCGCGACCAGATGTCCGCGCAATCCACGCAGGCGTCCTCGGAGACGATCCCGGCACGCTGCAACCGCCCGTAGATCCAGCAACCGAGGCAGAACCCGAGCGCCGCCTCCGCGAGAGCCGCGAGTACCAGCACACCGAGCACCACGGCGCCCGCGGTGGCGAAGCCGGCGAGGAACAAGCCGAACGCGACTCCTGACATCACCAGACCGATGGTCTGCGCGAACCGCTTGGGCGCCCCGGCCACCATCCTCGGCTCGGCACTGACCCTGGGCGCCAGCACGTGCACCGACAGCCGGCCGAACGGCGAATACCGGGGGCCGCCGGCGACGCGGAGCGCGAAGCCCACGAAGAGCGCGCCGGCGAGCCAGGTCTGAACGGGCGCCGACACGATGATCGTGACCACCGCGAGCGTGACGACGAGCGCCGCGGTGCAGCGTGCCGCGTAGTCGTTGACGATCTCGGGGAAGGCGAACGCCTCGCGCAGACTCATCGTGCCGACCTCTCAGACTTTCCGGATAGACCGATCTGTCTATCGCTAAAAACGAGACTACTCCCGACCGTCGAGAAATCCCAGGCCGATGGCGACGGCGACCGCGCCACCACGTCCGGAGAGGTGCGCGGCCGGTCGGACGAAATCGTGCGGATCTAAGGTGGGGCCCGTGGCCCCTCCTCTGCGTCGTCGTTCCGAGAACCCCCGTCCCCCGACCGCCCCGAGCGTTCCGCGACCCGAGCAGCTCGACGCCCCCGGCTCCGAACTCGAGACCGACGGACTCTGGGACGGGGTACTGGCCGGCGCCGAGGACGGGCCGGACCTCATGGACGGGCCCGCCGACCTCGGCGGGATGGAGATCCGTGAATCGCTGGTGCAGGGGCTTCGCCTGAGCAGTGCCCGCGCCGACAGCCTGCGCCTCACGGACGTCGAACTCCGCGACTGCGACCTGTCCGGCCTCGTCGCCGACGGCGCCTCGCTGACCCGCGTGCGGTTCGTCGGATGCCGACTGACCGGACTGGTGCTGTCCGCCGCCCGACTCACCGATGTCTCGTTCGAGGACTGCCACGCCGACATGATCAACCTGCGCATGGCCCGGCTCCAGCGGGTTCGTCTGTCCGGCACCCGCGGCCGCCAGGCCGACTTCCACGAGGCCCAGGTCTCGGACCTGTCCACCGAGGGCGCGGACCTGCGCGGGACGAACTTCGAGCGCGCGCAGCTCGCCGCCGCCGACCTGCGGGGCGCCGACCTGGAAGATCTTCGCGGGGCCTCGGCGCTGCGCGGCGCGCTCATCTCGCCGGAGCAGGTTCTGGGCGTGGGCCTGGCCCTCATCGGCGAGACCGGGATCCGGGTCGCCTGACCGCCGCGCGGCCGCCCGGGCAGGCGGCTCGACAGGTCAGGGCAGGTGCGAGCCGACCTCGCGCCACTGGTTGGCCGCCCGGTTGATCACGGCCTGCAGTCGCAGCACCTGCTCCCTGTCGGTGAGCACGATGTCCTGCCCGCCCGTACTCAGGCGCAGTTCCGGCGCTCCGCGGCCGGCACCGTCCGCGTCCAGCAGCACGGTTTCGGCGACGACCACCTCGAGGAACGGGTCGTCGTCCGGCCCGTCCACCTCGGTGACGAGGCGCTCACGGTATCGGAGGGTGGTGAGGTCGATGGCATCGGTCATGAGGGGCACTCCCGACTGGTATTGGTTACGTCCTCAAGGTTATGTGCGAATTCCGGCAGATCGCACGGGTGGGGCTGCGTGTTACCGGTTGTTGTGAATCCGTGACACTTGTTTCGGGGCCAAACCAATCCGCGGCCGGGACGGGCGGCTCCTACAACCAGCTGGGAAAAAGTTGCGCGAGTTGCTTGTGTGGCGCGTGTTACTCCCGGATACTCGCCCCATGACTCCTGCCGGTCCGCCTGCCCGAGCCACCCTCATCCCTCGCCCATCCCTCACTCGGCTGCTCGTCGCCCTGGCTTCGACCTTCCTTCTGACGCTGGGGCTTCTCGTCGTCGTCATCAACAATCCCCGCGCCGACGCAGCGGAACCCCTGGACCCCGTGTTCCACGGCCTCGCGGAGGGTCTCGACTCGTCCAGCTGGCAGCACCCGCACGGCGCCCCCGTGGGCTGGCACCAGGCCGCCGCGGCGGGGCAGACCTTCGCGTTCATCAAGGCCACCGAGGGCACCGGGCCCGCCAACCGCTACTACGAGTCCGACGTCCAGAACGCCCGCTCAGCAGGGATGTTGGTCGGTAGCTACCACATGGCCCGGCCCGGGATGGAGCCCGCGCAGCAGGCCCACGCGTTCGCCGACCGGCTGCAGTCGGTGGGCGGTCCGCAGCTGCCGCCCGTGCTGGATCTCGAGAACGCGGAGGACCTGGATCCCGCCGAGCTCGCCGAGTGGACCCGGGTCTTCCTCGATACGCTCCGCGAGCGGACCGGGCGCACCCCGATCCTCTACACGTACCGGTCCTTCTGGATCGACAAGATGGCCAACACGACGCGCTTCGCCGAGTACCCGCTGTGGCTCGCCGAGTACGAGGTGTCGCAGCCGACCCGGCCCATGATCGGCGGCTGGAGCGAGTGGCTGTTCTGGCAGCGCGCCGAAACGGGCCGCGTGTCCGGTTTCGTCGACCACGTGGACCTCAACGTCTTCGCCGGCACGCGCGCCGATCTGGACGCTTGGGTGGGGCCCGTGGCGCCGGTTCCGCCGCCCCCGACCGAGCCGGTGGCCGCTCCTGCCCCCGCCGCCGAGCCCGCACCAGCGCCGGTGGCCGCTTCCACACCCGCACCCGCGCCCGAGTCAGCTCCCGAACCCGCGCCCGTCCCGGAAGCGCCGAGTGCCCCGAGCGCATAAGCCGATCCACGGTGCGAGCCCACTCGTGCCACAGCGGCAGCCGACCGCCTACCTGTTCGGCACGCCCGCCGATGACCGCCGGCCCCGCCGCCTCACCGCCGCGCGGATCGCACGCCACCCGATGAGGAACACCGCGGTGACGGTGGCGGCCACGATGATGAAGCTCCAGTGCGGCACCCGACCGTCACCGATGCCTCGGATGACCATGCCCACCACGACCGTCGCCACCCACACGAGCACGCCGGAGCCGACCGAGCCGGGCGCGCGCCGCGTGACCAGCAGGATCAGCCAGCCCACCGCGAGCCCCACGAGGAACGGCCACGCGGTCCCCCACACCTGCGCCGCGCCGAGCCCCTCCGAGTGCGCTCCGCGGCCGAACGTGGAGAACACCACGACCAGCACCGCGTCCAGCGCGACCATCCCCAGCGGAGCCACACCGCTCACCGATCCTTCTCGTCGTTGTTCGCGTACTCATCGCGCGGTCGCACATCCGTGTGCGCCTCTCCGCGGTCATCCGGGGCGCTCCTCGTGGGCCGCAGCCGGATCGGGCCGGAGTCGTGCGCTGACGAGGGTCGCCACAGCCGTCCCTTGTGTGGCCACATCGAGGCGGCCGCGGTCGTCGGCGCAGCGGCCTCGGTGCCTCGCGCGGCCCCCGGATCCGACGACGACGAAGCCACCTCCGACGCCGCATCCACCGATGTGGATCGCTCCGGCGACGGGCTGCCCTTGTCCTCGGACTCGATGTCCGGATCCACGTCGGTGACGCCGCGGTAGAAGAGGAAGAACACCACCCAGCCGGCCAGCGCGACCAGGACGAAGCTGACGATGCGGTAGACGAACACGGTCGCGAACGCCTCGTGCGCGCCGAGCCCACCGGCGGTCAGGGCCGTGATGAGCGCGAACTCCACGGTCCCGAGCCCGCCGGGTGTGATCGGCGCGGTGGCGACGATCTTGCCGGTCACGTACGCGATGCACAGGCCGCCGATGCTGTGCTGGGCGCCCACCGCATTCGCGGCCGCCCACAGGCAGCCGATGTCCGCGACCCAGTTCAGCAGCGAGAACGCGAAGGCCTTCGACAGTTGGGTCTTGCTCAGATCGACGGCCTCGGCCTGACTGACGACCCGGCGCACCCCGCCGGCCCCGTGGTCGGCGGGCTTGTTGCGCCGCTCGTTGATCCAGGCCAGGGCCGTCAGCAGGACGCCCTCGATCTTGTCCGGGTTACGGGCGGCCCACTGGACGCCCACGAAGATCGCCGCGAGTCCGAACGCCGAGAGCACCAGCAGGAACGGGTTGGACACCGAGCCGACCAGGAAGAAGCCGACCAGCGCCAGGAGCACGATGCCGACGGTCGACAGCACGCCCGAGATGACGAGCTGCCACGACGCGACCACCCGGGTGGCCCCCCACTGCCGGGTCTTGCGGTAGGTCAGGGTGGTGCCGAAGACCTGCCCGCCCGGGATGCAGGTCGAGAACGCGTTGGACGAGAAGACCAGGCCGACGCTGGCCCAGTAGCCCACCTTGACGCCCGCCGACTGCAACAGCAGTTTCTGCACCGAGCCGTAGCTCGACATCGACAGGTAGGAGAACACGAGAGCGACCGCGATCCAACCCCAGTGTGGGCTGGCCACGGCCTCGAATCCCCGGGCGAAGAACGGCATCTGGCCGCGCAGCCAGTAGAGGATCAACCCCAGGATGGTGAGCGTCGCGATGGTCTTGAACCACGGGTTGGACAGGACCGCCCGGACACGGCGCCACACCTCGCCTGCCGTACCCGTCATCCCGCCACCATAACCACAGTTTCGGACCCGGCTCCGGAGCCCACACCGGGCACCGAGCCGGGCGTCACCCGTCGTACCTCTGCTGACGTTCCCGCATGAGTCGGGCGATCAGGTCCGCCGCGGGAATCTTCTCGCCGTCGCTGTCGACGGCGGCGACGGGCTCGTCGTCGTACTCCGCGTCGATGACCGGCTCGAACTCGGACTCGGGCTCGACGACGGCCTCGGGCGCGGGTTCGGGGGCGTGCTCGTAGACTGCAGGCTCGTCGTGGTGAGCGTGCTCGTGGGCGACGGGCTCGTCGTCGTACTCCTCGTCGCGCTCGAGCAGGGCCACCGGTGATCCCGCCGCCACGCCCGCTCCGGCGGCGACACCGGCGCCCGCCGTCGCGGCCCCGGCGGTCGCAGGACCGGCCGTGACCGCACCGGCCGAGGCGGGTCCGCCGTGGAGGTATTCGGGCTCGTCGTCGAGCTCCGCCTCGCCCAGCCCGATCCGCTCCTGGAGGCGCTTCATCCACTTCGGCGCCCACCAGCAGTCGGGGCCGAGCATCTGCATCACCGCTGGGACTAGCAGCATGCGGATGACGGTGGCGTCGAGGATCAGCGCGGCGATCATGCCGAACGCGATGTACTTCATCATCACGATCTCGGAGAACGCGAACGCCCCGGTCACCACGATGAGGATCAGTGCGGCCGAGGTGATGATGCGGCCGGTGTTGGCCACGCCGCTCCGGATGGCCTCGGCGGTCTTGGCGCCGCGGGCGCGGGCCTCGACCATCCGGGAGACCAGGAAGACCTCGTAGTCGGTGGACAGTCCGTAGATGATCGCCATCAACAGCACCACGACCGGCGAGGTGAGCGGCCCGGGTGTGAAGCCGAGCAGGCTCGCGCCGTGGCCGTCGACGAAGATCCAGGTGAGTATGCCGAGCGTCGCGCCCAGCCCCAGCATGTTCATGAGGGCGGCCTTGATCGGCAGCACCAGGGACCCGAACGCCAGGAACATGAGGATCGTCGTGGCGAGCAGCACGTAGAGCACGAACCACGGCAGTCCCTTGACCAGGGCGTCGACCGAGTCGGACTCCATGGCCGGGTTACCGCCCACGAACACCTCGGTGCCGGCGGGGATCGGGAACGTCTGCAGGAATTCGACCGTCTCGGCGGGGGCGTTCCTGTCGACCAGGCCGGTCTGGAGCACCACCACCTCGCGGCCCTGCGCGTCCTGCTCACCCGAGCGGGCGAACTGGAAGGGCCCGGTCAGGCCGGGTGCCTCGTTGGCGGCGGAGCGGATCTGCGACAGGGAGTTGCCGTCGGAGCCGATCACCACCAGCTTCACCGGGTCGGTGCGGGTGCCGGGGAAGTTCTGGTCGTAGCTCTCCTGCGCCACGCGGGTGGTGTTGTCCGGCGGCAGGTAGGTCTCGTTGATGCCGCCGAACTTGACCCCGGAGAACGGGATGATCAGCGCGACGAGCACCACCACGACCGGCACGGCCACGGCGACGGGGTGCTTCATCGAGAAGTCGGCGACGCGGCCGAACAGGCCGTTCTCGACCTGCTCGCGGGTGCGGTGACGCTGGAAACGCTTGATGCCCAGCGCGTCGACGTGGCGGCCCAGCAGCACCAGCACCGCCGGCAGCAGAGTCACCGAGAGCACGGCCGCCAGGATCACCGCGGCGATCGCGCCGTAGGCCACCGACTTGAGGAAGGCCTGCGGGAACACCAGCAGACCGGACAGGGTCACGCCCACCATGACGGCGGAGAACACGACCGTGCGCCCGGCTGTCGCCACCGACCGGCGCACCGCGACTTCGGGCGGATAGCCCTCGGCCATCTCCTCCCGGAACCGGCTCACCACGAACAGGCCGTAGTCGATCGCCAGGCCCAGGCCGATGAGCGTCACCACGTTCTGGGCGAACGAGTTGACCGGGGTGACCAGCGAGAGCAGGTGCAGGGACCCGAGGGAGCCGAGGATCGTCAGCACGCCCACGGCCACCGGCAGGAACGCGGCCACCACCCCGCCGAACACCACGATGAGCAGGATGAACACCAGCGGCAGCGCGATGAGTTCGGCGCGCACGAGGTCGGCGTCCATGCCGTCCTGGAGCGCCCCGGCCACCGGCTGCAGGCCGGCGATGTCCGCTTCGATGCCCTCGACGGGGATCGAGTCCTCGATCACCCGGAAGTTCTCGAGGATCTCCTCTTCCTCACCGGCGATCTGGATGGACGCCACCGCGATCCCGGCGTCCCGGTTGACCAGTGCCGGGGACTGGTTGAACACGAAGCTGGTCACGCCGGTGACCTGGTCGGGGAACTCGGTGCGGATCGAATCCAGCGAGGACCGGATGGGGTCCTGGAACGCCGGATCGTCCACGGATACGCCCTCGGGGGCGTGGTAGGTGACCACCACGTCGCCCAGCGCGTCGCGCCCGTACGCCTCCTGCTCGAGCTGCTCCGCCGTGGCCCAGCCGCTCTCGGGGTCTTCGAACCCGCCCTGACCGAACGGGTTGCCGAACGCGCTGCCGGCGATGCTGAGGAACGCCATGACCAGCACGGAGCAGACCAGGACCAGGATGCGGCGGCGGGCGACGAACCGCCCGAGTGAGTTGAACACGCGGCAGTACTCCTAACGCGAGGCGAGCAGGGCGGTGAGCGGCCGGAGCGGCTGCAGCCAAGCGCCTTCGTCGGGCAGGTTGTCGAGGCTGACCCGGGGCAGGGGCTCCCGGAACACGCCGGGGATGTCCTCCAGGTCGAGGAAGCTGATGGTCTCGTGCTGGACGGCCCAGGTCGCGTGCTCGCGGAACCCGATCACGGTGACCGGGATGTCGTGGGCGAGGTCCTCGAGCGGCTCGCGGAAGGCCTGCCCGTCGGCGGAGGCCACCACCACACCGGCGAGGCGCCCGGACTCGGCCCGCTTGTCGATGTGCTCGAGCATGTCCTCGTCGACATCCGAGTCTTCGCTCGTCTTGGGCTTGGCGAACACCGCGAAGCCCACGTTGCGCAGCGCCTCGACCCACGGCCGGACGTTGTCGGAGGTGCCGGAGACGATGTTGGTGAAGACCGTCGCCTCGGCCTCGAGGGTGTCCTCGGTGCGCGCCGACAGGTCGGCGGTGTGGCCGAGCAGCCAGCGGCCCAGCGCGTCGAAACGCGGTCGGAACACGGCGGTGGGCCGTCCGCCGAGGATCGAGCCGAGCCCCATGTCGACGTTCGGGGCGTCCCACACCAGGAGCACCACCCCCGACTCGTCGGGAGCGGTCGCGGCCGCCGTGTCGGGGTTCCGCGTCTCGTCTGATGGGGTCATGGGTCCGCCTCGGTTTTTCGTCGTCGGGGTCTCGGGTCGGGTCGCCGGCCGCAGCCGGGTCAGCCTCTGCGGCGCCAGAGGAACTCGTTGATCACTCGCTCCTCCTGCAGTCCCTTGCCCTCGAACTTCGTCACGGGTCTGTCCAGACTGAACGGTACGTGGCCGACGTCCGTCGCGGTGTCAAGCCGCTCAAGCGCCGGCTCCGCGTCTCCGGTCGGGCCGATCCATTCGGCGTAGTCGACGTGGTCGGTGGCCACGTGCAGCACGCCGCCGGGCCGCAGCCGGGAGGCGATGAGCCCGAACGTGCCGGACTGCAGCAGCCGCCGCTTGTGGTGGCGGGCCTTGGGCCACGGGTCCGGGAAGAAGACACGCACGCCGGTCAGGCTCTCGGGCGCGATCATGTTGGTGAGCACGTCCACGCCGTCGCCGCGGATCATGCGGACGTTCTGCAGGTCCTCGCGCAGGATCATGCCGAGCAGCTGGGCCAGGCCGGGCTGGTACACCTCGACCGCGATCACGTCGACGTCCGGCTCGACCGCCGCCATCGCCGCCGTCGAGGTGCCGGTGCCGGAGCCGATCTCCACCACGAGCGGCGCCGTGCGACCGAACAGTTCCTGCGGGTCGACGAGCGTGTCGGAGACGTTCTGACCGTAGGTCGGCCAGTGCTCGTCCCAGTTGCGCTGCTGCCCCGGGCGCATGGTGCCGCGCCGGAATCGGTAGGCCGTCACGCGGGGGAACAACCGGGAGCTGTCGTCCGCCGTCGTCTCCCCGTCCGGTGTCTCGTCGGACTCCGGCACGGGGTTCTCGCTCTGGTTCACCCGGCCATCATCCCGTAATGCGCGGTCGGGTTACGAATCCCCCACGGCGAACGCGCGGCGCGGCCCGTCCGGATCCGGGGTCGCGGAGCCGATCCTGCCTGGGGGAAGGTCTTGTCGGGTGGGGCCCGCCGGGCCACCATGTGGGCGTGCCGACCGTGACCCAGGACACCGCCGTCGACGGCGCGGATCGCCCCGCCGCCCCGGATCCGGCCGCGCGTATCCGCCGCCTGCTCACCGCCTCGCCGGACGTCGCGACCCCGGCTGCCGTCCCCGCCACAGCCGCCACCACCGCCCCGCCGGACCCCACCGGCCTGCTCGCCGCGGCGCTCGCGCGGTTCGACGCCCCGGTCGACCTCCGGGTCCGCGGCGGCCTCGGTTCGGGCAGGCGCACCCTGGCCGCCGCCCTGCGCGCCCGCGGGGGTTGGCGCGTGTCGGTCGACGACCTCGACGTGCTCGCCGCGCCCACCGCGCGGCCCGCCGCAGCTCCGGACATCGAGATCCTGTGCCTCCGCACCGCCCCCTGCCGCCACGAGGAGGCGTGGGTGCGGCGCCCCCGCCGCCATCCACTGTTGGTGGTGGCGACGGGTCTATATGACGACGACAACGCCGCCCACCCGACCGACACCCACCACAGCGCAGCCTCACCACGGTGGGCCCGCGGACTGCCCACCGTGGACGCCCGCGAGCCCGAGCACCGGTCGGTCGACGCCGTCATCGCGTTCGTCGAGCGGGCCATGGACTCCCTGGCCGACTCCCGCGTGGCCCGGCTCGAGGCCGAACTGGAAAGACTCGCGGTCCACGCCGAGGTCGGCGAACTCGCGGAGGCCGCCCTGTGCGCACTCGAGATCTGACGATCGCCGTCCTCGGAGCCCGGGACTCCGCTGCTCCCGCCGTCGCCGCCGCGCTCCGGACCGCGGCTCTGCAGGCCACCACGAGCGCCGCGGGTGGACGCGCGATCCGCGTGCTCGTGGACGCCTCCCCGTCCGACAGGCCGGACGCCGCCGTCGTCGTCGTCGACGCCGTCTGCCCGGTCCGCCCCGACGACGTCGAGGTCGCCCGCGGCGTGGCCTCGCGCCTGCCCCTGGCGGTGGCACTCGCCGGCCGCGCCGACACGTGCACGGCCGAGGCGCTGTCCGAGACCGTCGACGTGACCACGCGCCGGCTCGCCGACGCCGGGGTCCACGCCCCGGTGCACGTGGTCGACGAGGGCCCGACCGCGACGCCGGCCGCCCTCCTCGCCGCGCTGCTGGAGGCGGTGCGATCCCGCGAGGCCGGGCCCGTCGCCGCGTCCCCCGCGACCGCGTCCCACGCCGCCACGTCTCCCACCGCCACCGTCGACTGGCTGCTCGCCCGGCGCACCGAGACCATAACGACCCGATCCCAGGCGCTGCGGCAGGACGTCCAGGCGCTGCGGATGGAGATCCTCCAGGACCTGCAGCGCTCGCTGCGCGATCTGGGCGGCCGGGCCCGGGAGGACCTGGCGGCCGCCCCGCGCTCGCGCGTCGACACGCTGGTAGAGGGGCTCGCGGCCGACGCCGACGCCGCGGTGGCAGGGGCCGTCGACCGCGCCGACCGGCGGTGCGACACCCTCGTCGTGCGGCACCTCGGCGTGAACGCACCGACCGCGCCCCGGATCCCCGCGCCCACCAGCGGCGTCGAGCCGAGCCGACCGCCGCGCAGTACCGGCGAGGAGCTGCTCGTGATGCTGATGGGCGCCGCCGGCGGGACCGGAGTGGGGCGGATGCTGCTGTCGCCGTTGGCCGAGGTGCCCGGGATGTCGGCGATGATCGTGCCGCTGGCGCTGCTGTGCGGGCTCGCGCTCGGCTGGACCACGGTGACCGTTCGCCGCACCCAGGCGCTGCGCACCCACACCGTGGCCGCCGTCGGCGACCGCCTCGCGGCGCTACGCGGCGAGGCCGAGCAGGCCCTGGGTTCGCGGATCCTCGCGGCCGAGGCGATCATCACCGACGGCTTCGCCCACGACCCCGGGCCACGGGTCGCCGACCTCGAGCGGCGGATCCGGCGCCTCCGCTCAGGAGGGACCACCCCGGCGACGACGGTCGCTAGTACAGTTGCGGAACCCATCGGCGCGGCCCCCGCGCCGCCCGTCCCCGCAGGGAGCCCCTCCGCATGACCGACCCACTGTTCGGATCGGACGCCTTCGACCAGCGCCCCGCCCCCGACGTCTGCGGACTCGAGGGAGCCCCGCTGGCCGAGGCGTCGTCGCTGGGGTTGCACGTCCCGGTGGGTGACAGCGTCCTCGACCTCGGCGCGCCGGAGGCGGACCTCGACGGGGACGGCTTCATGGAGGCGGTCACCCTCGGCGACGATCGCGGCCTGACCGTATATACGGACGCGGACGGCGACGGCACCGTGGACCACGTCTCGACCGTGCGGTTCGACGGCAGTTACGACTCGTGGCGGCTGGCCAACCCCACCGAGGGCGTGCCGTTCGGCGGCTTCACCAACGAGTACCAGGACGGCGCCCCCGGGGCGTCTCCCGTGCCCGCCCGGTGGGAGCGGATCGACCACGGTCACATCTGACCACCTGAGGGATCCCTCACATTTGGGTGTGGGGAGGGGCTCGCGCGACGCGGATCAAGCAGGTTGACGATACTGTGTGAGGAAGACCATGCACCACGCGCGAGGAGCAGTGATGACCAGCACCACCATTCCCGGCCTCGAGGGTCAGGCACCAACAGATCACGCGGAGATGCTCGCGTGGATCACGGAGGTCGCCGAGCTCACCCAGCCGGACCGGGTCGTCTTCGCAGACGGCTCCGAGGAAGAGTGGGATCGTCTCACTTCCGTGCTCGTGGACGGGGGCACCTTCGTCAAGCTCAACGAGTCGAAGAAGCCGAACTCGTTCCTCGCGCAGTCCGACCCGAAGGACGTCGCCCGCGTCGAGTCGCGGACGTTCATCTGCTCGGAGAGGGAAGAGGACGCCGGCCCGACCAACAACTGGCGCGACCCGTCCGAGATGCGCGCCCACATGACCGAGCTGTTCCGCGGCAGTATGCGCGGGCGCACCATGTACGTCGTGCCCTACTGCATGGGCCCGCTGGACGCCGAGGACCCCAAGCTCGGCATCGAACTCACCGACTCGGCCTACGTCGTGGTCTCCATGAGGATCATGACGCGCATGGGCCAGGCCGCGATGGACAAGATCGGCTCGAACGGCGCGTACGTCAAGGGCCTGCACACCGTGGGTGCGCCGCTCGCCGAGGGCGAGGAGGACGTCGCCTGGCCGTGCAACGAGGAGAAGTACATCACCCACTTCCCGGAGAGCCGGGAGATCTGGTCGTTCGGCTCCGGCTACGGCGGCAACGCCCTGCTCGGCAAGAAGTGCTTCGCCCTGCGCATAGCCTCCGCCATGGCCCACGACGAGGGCTGGATGGCCGAGCACATGCTCATCCTCAAGCTCACCTCGCCCGAGGACAAGGCGTACTACATCGCCGGAGCGTTCCCCTCGGCGTGCGGCAAGACCAACCTGGCGATGATCCAGCCCACCATCGAGGGCTGGCGCGCCGAGGTCGTGGGTGACGACATCGCGTGGATGCGCTTCGGCGCCGACGGCCGCCTGTACGCGGTCAACCCCGAGTTCGGCTTCTTCGGCGTGGCCCCCGGCACCAACTACTCGTCCAACCCCAACGCCATGAAGACGCTGGAGCCGGGCAACGCGATCTACACCAATGTGGCCCTGACGGACGAGGGTGACGTGTGGTGGGAGGGCCTCGAGGGCACCCCGGACCACCTCATCGACTGGCTCGGCAACGAGTGGACCCCGGAGGGCGACGGCAAGGCCGGCAACGCCGCGCACCCCAACTCGCGCTACTGCGTGCCGATCGACCAGTGCCCCGTCGCCGCGCCAGAGTTCAACTCGCCCGAGGGCGTGCCGATCTCGGCGATCCTCTTCGGCGGCCGCCGCGCCGACACCGTCCCGCTGGTGAGCGAGGCCTACTCGTGGAACCACGGCGTCTACATCGGTGCGACCCTGTCCTCCGGGCAGACCGCCGCCGCGGAGGGCCAGGTCGGTGCCGTGCGCCGCGACCCTATGGCCATGCTGCCGTTCCTCGGCTACAACGTCGGTGACTACTTCCAGCACTGGGTCGACATGGGCGCCCGTGGCGGCGACAAGATGCCCAAGATCTTCCTGGTCAACTGGTTCCGTAAGGGCGACGACGGCCGCTTCGTGTGGCCCGGCTTCGGCGAGAACAGCCGCGTGCTCAAGTGGATCGTCGACCGCATCGAGGGTCGCGTCGAGGGCGAGGAGACCGCCGCCGGCATCACCGCGCGTGCCGCCGACATCGACATGACCGGCCTGGACACGCCGATCGAGGACGTCGAAGCCGCGCTGGCCGTCAACCCGGAGGAGTGGCGTCGCGAGCTGCCGCTCATCACCGAATGGCTCGAGTTCTGTGGACCCAAGGTCCCGGCCGAGGTCCACGAGGAGTTCGCCGCGCTCAAGGAGCGCCTGGGCTGAGAGCTTCGGCTGCGTCATTGACGCGGCCGGCGCTGACGAGGGCGGGCCACACCGATCCGGTGTGGCCCGCCATCGCATGTGCCGAGCCCTACTCCGCTTGCTCTCCCTGCCGGATCTCTCCTGCGCCGCGCATAGCGGAAGTGGGGCCAGGTGACAACCGGACCGGAGCTCCTGCGATGAGAATGTACTCACCGGTCACCAAAATGGGTGCGGCAGGTGCCACAGTTGGGGATTGACGAATCACCAAACGCTCACCGGGAGGGGGGACATGCGAGCCGTCACCGTAGCTCTCGCCGCGATCCCGGTGGTCTTCGGAGGCCTCGGCCTCGCCGCCGTCGTCGGCGCATTCGACCCCTTCATCGCGCCGACCCCCGCCTCCGAGGAGACCCAGATCAGCCAGGACACAGAATCCAGAGCGACGGCCGCGTCCCAGGCGAACGGAACGGTGATCGACGGGCGGCGCCCCCACCTGAGTGTGATCGACGGCCACGTGAATCTCTTCCTCCCCGCGCCCATGCCCGCCATCCTCTCCCTGCTGCCGATCCCCGCCGTCGACCTGGCGCCGCTCCCCGGGTCCGGAGCTGACGACACACCGGCCGGCCCCGGCGAGGCGGGCCCGGCCTCGCAGACCTCTCCCGGCGCCGGCGCACAGTCCGGGTCGGGCACCGCGCCCGACCCGAGCGCCGGCGCCACCCCCGTCTCTCCCGCGGCCGTACAGCCGCCCGCCGCCCACACGCCCCCGGCCGCCCCGCGTGCCCGGCCGCCGGAGCCGCCACAGACCCCCGGGAACGACGATCCCGGCCAGATCGGCGGACCGCGCTTCGACCTCGACACGCTGGCCAGCCGGGCCGGCGAAAGGCTGAACAACGCCATTCCCCCGCACGCCGGGAAGCCCGGGCGCCCGCCGCATGCCGACACCTCCGGCCGACCGCCGCATGCGAACACCTCCGGCCCGCCGCCCCACGCCTCCGACAACAATCGACCCGCCCACGCCGCCACCAACGGACGCCCGGATCACGCTGCGGGCGGCGGCCCGGAGTCCGATAACGGGCGCTCAGGTCCGAGGTGAACGCACGCTCCACGTCGCCGACCCCGATCCGCTGGTGGAACTCGGCGCGCCTGCGGATCACCGCGGGCATCACCTTCATCACCGCCGCGGTGTTCGCGGCCATGGTCGTCTTCACGGGTCAGCTGCTCGTCCTCAGTGCCGAGCGGGTCACCGATACCCGGCTGAATCGCGAGACCGCGGACTTCACCACGTTCATGATGGCGGGGATCCTCCCGTCGTTCGAGTCCGAGGAGCCCACGGTCGAGGAGCTGCTGCGCGCCTACCTGGCCCAGCAGTACCCCTCGGCCGAGCTACTGCTCGTCGGCACCGCCGACCAGTCGGGCACCCAGTTCACGCTCTCCCGGTACGGCCCCAGCGAAGATCAGCTCTTTCCCTCGGCGGTGCGGTCGCGTATCCAGCGGGTCGGACTGATCGCGGGCGACGACTCCGGCGAGATCGACGGCTCGGTCAGCTGGCGAAAGACGACGGTGGAGAGTCCGGCCGGGCCGGCCAGCCTGGTGGTGGCGGTCAACGACCGCGGATCCTCGTCGGAGACCTGGCGGGTCACCGAGTCCCTGCTGTGGGCGAGCGCCGGCGGAATGATCCTCAGTGCATTCCTCGCCTGGTGGATCGCCGGCCGGATGATCGTCCCGGTCCGGCGGATCCGCGAGGCCGCCGAGACCATCTCCGCCGCCGACCTGTCCCGGCGGGTTCCGGTCGAGGGACCGGATGAGATCGTCTCCCTCGCCGACACGGTCAACGAGATGCTGGAGCGGGTCGAGGACGCCTACCGCACCCAGCGGGAGTTCCTCGACGACGCCGGGCACGAACTGCGCACGCCACTGACCGTGGTGCAGGGCAATCTCGACCTCATGCCCGAGGACCCGGAAGGCCGGGCCGAGGCGGCCCGGGTGATGCAGGACGAACTCTCCCGGATGACCCGGATCGTGGAGGACCTGCTGACGCTCGCCCGCGCGGACCGCCCCGACTTCCTGCTCACCGCCCCGACGGAGGTCTCCGAACTCATCCTGGACATCGAGGCGAAGGTCGACGTCCTCGCGGACCGCGATTGGAGCGTGCTCCCGTACGCCGAGGGGGTCGCCCGGCTGGACCCACACCGGATCACGCAGGCGCTGATGCAGTTCTGCTCCAACGCGGTCCGGTTCACCCGCGACGGCGATCGCATCGAGATCGGCTGCCGCATCATCGAGCCCGGCGAGGCCACCCTCCGCGAGTCGATCGTCGAGGGCACGCCGCCGGCGGAGAGCGCGGGAGAACGCGATCGTCGTCGACTGCTGTGGTGGGTGCGCGACCGCGGAGCCGGCATCCCGCCCGGCGAGGAGGAGAGCATCTTCGAGCGGTTCCACACCGCACGCGGCCAACTCCGCGACGGCCGCGGCGGCACCGGGCTGGGCCTGGCGATCGTGTCGACGATCGCCCGCGCCCACGGGGGTCGCGCCTTCGCCTTCAACGCCAGCGGGGGCGGTGCCGCGTTCTGCTTCGTCATCCCCTTCGTCCGCGCTGAGATCGAGAGGGGAAGTGCCCGAGGATCGGTCGACTTCGACGACCCGGACGACGACTAGATTTCCCGGATACCCCTGGTTTACCACTGACCTGGGGACACGATTGCAGGGGAATGACCTAGCGGGCCGCGCACGTGCGATACTCCGTAGTCGGAGAAGGAGGGTTGCATGACGAATATTCTCGTCGTCGAGGATGATGACCTCATCCGTTCGGTCTTGGTCAAGGCGCTCGGCGGTGCGGAGTACACGGCGCTCGAGGCTGTCGATGGGGAGAGCGCTCGCGCCATTTTGTCGACTATTTCCGATATCGACCTCATGCTGCTGGACATCGGTCTCCCGGACACCGACGGTCTGACCCTGCTGCGTGAAGCCCGGTCGCGCGGCTTCAGCGCCCCGGTGATCATCCTGACGGCTCGCGACAGCGTGTCCAACACCGTCGAGGGCCTGGACTCCGGCGCGAACGACTACATGGTCAAGCCGTTCCGCGTCCCCGAACTGCTGGCCCGCATCCGCCTCCGTCTGCGCGAGCACGAGGCGTCCGATGACCCGGGGATCCTCGAGCACGGTGGCATGCGGCTGGATATCCGCACCCGTCGCGTCGATGTCGACGGCCGCATCCAGGAGCTCACCAACCGCGAGTACTCGCTGCTGGAGATGCTATTGCGCAACAAGGGCGAGACCATCAGCCGCGAGCAGCTCCTCGAGAGTGTCTGGGGCATGGACTTCGACCCCGGCTCGAACATCGTCAACGTCTACATCCGGTCCCTGCGCCGCAAGATCGGCGAGAACAAGGTGCAGACGGTCCGAGGAGTCGGCTACAGGGTCGAGTGAATGACCACGAAGTGACCGGGTGCGTCCGGGTGCACGCAGGAGTACCACGGAGGTATGCGTGCGTTGACCCTCATCCCCGGACAGGCTGACTCGGTAACACTGACCGACGAACCGGACCCGGAGCCCGGTGACGGCGAGCTTCTCGTCCACGGCCTGGCACTCGGTGTCTGCGGGACCGACAAGGAGATCGTCGCCGGACGGTACGGGTGGCCGCCCGAGGGACGGGAGCGGCTGGTCCTCGGCCACGAGTCGCTGGGGCGTGTCGAGCGTGCGCCCGAGGGGTCCGGCTTCACGGAGGGTGACCTGGTTGCCGGCGTGGTCCGACGACCGGATCCGGTACCGTGCGGCGCCTGCGCCCGTGGCGAGTTCGATATGTGTCGCAACGGCGAGTACACCGAACGCGGGATCAAACAGCGCGACGGCTTCGGGAGCGAGCGCTGGACCGTCGAGCCGGAGTACGCGATCCGGCTCGACCCTGCCCTCGAGCGCGTCGGCGTCCTGGTCGAGCCGACGAGCGTCGTGGCCAAGGCCTGGGAGCAGGTGGAGGAGATCGGCCGGCGCAGCTGGTTCGAACCGCAGACCGTCCTGGTCACCGGTGCTGGTCCGATCGGGCTGCTGGCCGCGATGATCGGTACGCAGAAGGGGCTCGACGTCCACGTTCTCGATCGTGTCGACAGTGGGCCCAAACCCGAGCTCGTGGCCCGGCTGGGCGCCACCTATCACCACGCCGACGCCGCCGATGTCATGCGCCGGCTCGAGCCCGACGTGGTCATCGAGGCCACGGGCGCCGGCCGGGTGGTCCTCGACGTCATGTCCGGAAACAGCGGGTACGGCATCGTCTGCCTCACCGGGGTGTCGTCGCCCGGTCGGAGCCTGGAGGTCGACGTCGGCGCGCTCAACCGGGAGATCGTCCTGGAGAACGACGTGGTGGTGGGGTCGGTGAACGCCAACCAGCGCCACTACCGCGCCGCCGCCGACGCGTTGGCCGCCGCCGACACCGAGTGGCTGGACGGACTCATCACCCGGCGTGTCCCGCTGGCGGACTTCGGGCGGGCGTTCACCGCGGAGGACCACGACGTGAAGGTGGTCATCGCGCTCGACGACAGTCAGGGATGACGGGGTCCACCATGATCGAGGACTACGCACTCCTGGGCGACCTGCACTCCGCCGCGCTCGTCCACCGGGCCGGGAGCATCGACTGGCTGTGCCTGCCCCGCTTCGACTCCCCGGCCTGCTTCGCGGCGTTGCTCTCGGACGAGTCGGCCGGTCACTGGACCGTCGCCCCGGTCAGTGGTGGCCAGGCGACCAGTCGGCGGTACCGCGGGGACACGCTCGTCCTGGAGTCGGAGTGGCGGACGCCCGACGGGACTGTCCGCGTATCGGACTGCATGCCGCCACGCGGGGACGCGGCGGACGTGGTCCGCGTGGTCGAGGGGCTGAGCGGGCGGGTGCGGATGCGCTCGACGTTGCGCTTGCGCATGGACTACGGGCACATCGTCCCCTGGGTGCGTCGCACCAACGGCGGGATAGAGGCCGTCGCCGGGCCCGACGCCGCATGGCTGGACACCCCCGTGGAGCTGCACGGCCGCGATATGTCGACCGTCGCCGAGTTCGATGTCGCGGCCGGCGAGCGGGTGCCGTTCGTGCTCACCTACCAGCTCTCGCACCTGCCCCGCCCCGACCGGATCGACGCGGCGGAGGCCCTGCGTCGGACCGAGGACTTCTGGACGGGGTGGATCGGTGACTGTCGCTACGACGGCCGGTGGTCGGAGGCGGTCCGGCGATCGCTCATCACCCTCAAGGCGCTGACGTACGCCCCCACGGGCGGGATCCTCGCCGCGGCCACCACCTCACTCCCGGAGGAATTCGGCGGCTCCCGCAACTGGGACTACCGCTTCTGTTGGCTGCGCGACGCGACATTCACCCTGCAGGCGCTGCTGGGGACGGGATATGTGCAGGAGGCGCGTGCCTGGCGCGAATGGCTGGTCCGCGCGATCGCCGGCGACCCCGACAAGCTGCAGATCATGTACGGACTCGACGGTCGGCGACGCATCCCCGAGACCGAGATACCGTGGCTGCCCGGGTATCGGGACAGCAACCCCGTCAGGGTCGGCAACGCCGCCGCCGACCAACTGCAGCTCGACGTGTGGGGCGAGGTGCTCGACGGACTGCACCTGGCCCGGGAAGCGGGCATGGAGTCCAGCGACACGGCCTGGGATGTGCAGCGGGCCCTACTGGACTTCCTCGAGGGGAACTGGGCCGAACCGGACAACGGGCTGTGGGAGATGCGCGGGCCGCGCAGGCACTTCGTGCACTCCAAGGTGATGGCCTGGGCCGGTGTGGACCGGGCCGTGCACACCGTCGAGGCGCACGGCCTCGACGGACCGGTCGATCAGTGGCGGCGACTGCGCGAGCGCATGCACACGGAGATCTGCCGCAACGGGTTCGATTCGGACCGCGGCACGTTCACCCAGTTCTACGGGTCGAAGGGACTGGATGCGTCGCTGTTGCTGCTCCCGCGCGTGGGGTTCCTCCCGTGGTCCGACGAGCGCATCCGCGGGACGGTCACCGCCGTCGAGCGGACGCTGCTCGACGGCGGCTTCGTCATGCGTTACGACCCGGAGGCCGACGGCGGGGTCGACGGCCTCCCCGGCTCGGAGGGGGCGTTCCTGGCGTGCAGCTTCTGGTACGCCGACGCGCTCGCAGGGACGGGGCAGACCGAGCGCGCGCAGGCGATGTTCGAGCGGCTGCTCGCCCTGCGCAACGACGTCGGGCTGCTGTCCGAGGAATACGACACCCGACTCCGCTGTCAGCTCGGCAACACGCCGCAGGCCTTCAGCATGGTGGGGCTGATCAACACGGCCCGCCAGCTGACCGGTACTCACACCGCCACCTCGGCCAGCCGCCGGCAACAGCGGCTGCACGGCTGACGGCTGGACGGCTGGGCGGGCGGCTGACGGCTCGACGGCTGGGCGGACGGCTGATCAGGGGCGCTTCGGGGCGGCCTTGATGAACAGCGCGAAGACGACTCCGAGGGACGCGAGGATCCCGCCGATGAGGAACGCCACGTGCGCGCCGTCGAACAGCCCGTCGACGAGCGCCGACCCGGCCTCGATCTCGCCGGCCGCGATCGCGCTCATGACGGTGACGAAGATCGTGGTGCCGATCGCGCCGCCGAGCTGCTGGCCGGTGTTGAAGATGGCCGAGCCGTGGCTGTAGAGCTTGAGCGGGACCTCGCTCAGGGCCGCGGAGAGCAGTCCGGTCATCAGCATGGCCAGGCCGACGGAGAAGATCGTGTGGAACGCGATGATCAGGCCGAGCGCGGTGTCCGGGTCGATGGTGGTGAACAGCCACTGCCCCGCCGCCAGCAGGAGCGCGCCGGGGATCAGCACCGGGCGCGGGCCGTGGCGGTCGAAGACGCGGCCGAAGATCGGGCCGATCACGACCTGGATCAGACCGCCGGGCAGCAGCATCATCCCGATGGTCAGGGTGCTCAGGCCGCTGCCGTTCTGCAGGAAGATCGGCAGGATGACCACGGTGCCGATCAGGGTGCCCATGGCGATCATGATCATCGCGACGCTGAGCGAGAAGGTGCGGTTGGTGAACGGCCGCAGGTTCAGCAGCTCTTTCCCGGTCCGCGCTAGCCGGATCTGACGGTCGACGAACAGGGCCAGGGCGGCCAGGCCGATCGCGGCGCTGACGAGCGGGAGCGCGGGGCTGTCGAGCACGTCGCCGAAGATCGAGATGGCGTAGACCAGCCCGCCGAACGCGAGGGCCGACAGGACCACGGAGACCGCGTCGACAGGCACCTTGCGGGTCGCCGAGGGGACCTTGATGAAGAGGACTCCCAGGACGAGGATGACGATCGCCAGCGGCAACATGGCCGCGAAGATCCAGTGCCAGGACAGCGCGTTGACGATCACGCCGGAGACGGTGGGCCCGATGGCCGGCCCGACCGAGATGACGATCGAGTTCAGGCCCATGACCATTCCGCGGTGCTGGAGTGGGATGAGGGTCAGTGTGGTGGTCATGAGCAGCGGCAACACGATCGCGGTGCCGACGGCCTGGAGGATGCGTGCGACCAGGAGCACGGCGAACGTCGGCGCGACGACGGCCAGCAGGAGGCCGACGATGAAGCTGGCCAGGGCGAAGACGAACAGGCCGCGCAATGGGAAGCGCTGCAGGAGGAAGCCGGTGGTGGGGATGACCACGGCCATGGTGAGCAGGAACCCGGTGGTCAGCCACTGCCCCGCTGCTGCGGACACGCCGTAGTCGGCCATGATCGACGGCAGGGCCACCGTCAAGACGGTCTCATTGAGGATCATCAGGAAGGCACCGAGCGCGAGGGCGCCGATGATTCCGATGAGCTGCTTCTTGGGCAGCGTGGCGGGGGCGTGCTGGGCCGGGTCGGCCGGTGGGGAACTCGCGCCCTCGGCGGTCTGGGTCATCGGGTGGAACCTCTTCTGTGGAGACTGAACCCGAGAATCATGTCACTGTCTGACAGAATACGTAATGTCGGCAGCGGCAGAGTGTGACATGAAATATGTCTGGCGACCCCGATCCGCCCGATCGAACCGCCACGGACATGAGGAGCTTGCGACCATGGGGATCCGCGAGGACAACCGCGCCCGGATGTTCCAGGCGATCCAGGAGGCTGCACTGGATCTGGTGGAGGAGAACGGCCTCGACGCCACGACCGTCGCGGACATCGCGGCCCGCGTGGGCATCGCCGAGCGCACGTTCTTCCGCTACTACGCCACGAAGGTGGACGCCCTCATGCCCGGTCAGCGCGGGCTGGTCGAGGCGTTGGTGGAGCACGAGAGCGCGCAGACCAGCGCTGCCGGGATCGCGAAAGACCTGCTGGCGGCGTCGCGCGAGGTCTTCGCCTGCGAGGTCGAGCAGCGCGACTTCCGCCGGATCTCCCGGCTGCTGATCCGCGAACCGGAGCTGCTGCGGATCGTGTCGGGCCAGGAGCAGGATCTGGTGAATTCGATCAGCGGCGAGCTACACGAGCGCGGAGCGTTGCCACATCTGAGCGCGCTCCTGGTCGCCGAGGTGGTGACCGCCGTGTGGCGCGTCGCGTGGCATTCTTTCGCCCGCGACGATGTCGCGGGGCTGGACCCCGACCCGCTGGCGCTGTTCGACCAGACGGTCCGCGAGCTGGGCGGCTTGCTGACCGGAGCGTGATCCCCGGGCGCCGGCCCGCGGACGGGTCCGGCGCCGCCATCCAGCCGGGGAACGACCCAGCCGGGGCTCGGCTCAGCCTTCGGAGGGCTCCCAGCCGAACGGCATGAGCACGCTCTGCAGCTCGCAGTACGCGTCCAGGCCCTCGGGCCCGTTCTCGCGACCGATACCGGAGTTCTTGAACCCGCCGAACGGCGCGGTGGGATCGAAGGCGTACCAGTTGATGCCCATGGTTCCGGTGCGCACGCGCTGGGCCACGGCGAGCGCGGCGTCCGGGTCCTGCGAGTAGACGGCGCCGGCGAGGCCGAACTCGGAGTCGTTGGCGATCTGCACGGCCTCGTCGACCGAGTCGTAGGGGATCACCTGGATGACCGGCCCGAAGATCTCCTCCTGGGCGATGGTCATGGAGTTGTCGACGTCGCGGAAGACGGTCGGCTGCACGAACGCGCCGTCGGCCACCTCGGCGGGCAGACCCTCGACCTTGCCGCCGCCGTACGCGACGGTCGCACCCTCCTCGACGCCCTTGCGGATGTAGCCCTCGACGCTGGCCTGCTGCTTGTGGTTGGCGAGCGGACCGAACATGGTGCCCTCGTCCGCCGGGTCGCCGACGGGCATGAGCGAGACGTTCTCGACCAGCGCGTTCACCACCTCGTCGTAGCGCGAGCGCGGCGCGAGGATGCGGTTCTGGGACACGCAGGCCTGGCCCGAGTTCATCAGGGCCGAGAACACCATGGTGCCGCCGGCGGAGGCCAGGTCGGCGTCCTCGAGCACGATCGCGGCGCTCTTGCCGCCCAGCTCGAGCGAGCAGCGGGTGAGGTTCTCGGCGGCGATCTTCGCGATGTGCTTGCCGACGCCGGTCGAGCCGGTGAACGAGATCTTGTCGATCTCCGGGCTGGACACGAGGTGGTCGCCCACCGAGCTGGGGCCGGTCACGACGGACAGCACGCCCTCGGGCAGGCCGGCCTCGCGGAACAGGTCGGCCAGCCACAGCGCGGACAGCGGGGTGGCGGACGACGGCTTGAGCACCACCGAGCTGCCGGACAGCAGCGCGGGGCCGAGCTTGGCGGCGTTGAGGTACAGCGGCACGTTCCAGGCGGTGATGGCGGCGACGACACCGACCGGCTGCCGGGTGACCACGGACGCGCCGAAGTCGCCGTTGCGGACCTCGCTCCACGGGAAGTCGGCGGCCAGCTTCGAGTAGTAGCGCAGCACGCCGAGAGTGGGCGTCACCTGGATCATCGCGGCGGTCGAGGCGGGCGTGCCCATCTCGTCGGACAGGATCCGGCAGACCTCGGCCTGGCGCTCCTCGATCATGTCGGCCACGCGGCCGATGAGGGCGCCGCGCTCGGCGGGCGGGGTCTTGCGCCAGATGCCGGACTCGAACGAGTCGCGCGCCTGGTTGATCATCTCGTCGAGGTCTTCGACCGTGGTCTCGGCGACCCGACCGACCACGGAGCCCGTGGCCGGGGAGTGGACCTCCAGGACTCCGGTGGTGATGGGATCTGCCCACCGTGTGCCGGAGAAAAGCTTGTCATGGACAACGACCACGAGGACCTCCGTAGATGGAAAACAGGAACGTGTTCCACACACTGTAGACGAGTGTCCGGCAGTGGGAGGGTGTCTCCATCACGGCCTCAGCACCGATCACCACAGCCTCACCGCCACGTCGCCACCGCGCCGCCTCACCTCGGCTACCGCGCGCGGAGCACCAGCACAAGGTTGGAGACCAGCACCTCGCGCAGGCCCGGCACGCGCACGAGCCACCACGCCCACCGCGGGTGGTAGCGCGGGAACGCCGCCAGGAGCTCGGCCGAGCGGGTGTCGCGCGCCCACGCCAAACCCTCGGCGCAGCTCACCTCGAACAGCGATTCGCCGTAGTAGTTCTTGGGCGGGTGGCCGTGCCGTCGTTCGTACATGCGCCGCGCGCGCTCGCCTCCGAGGTAGTGGGTCAGGCCCATCTCGTGGCCGCCGAAGGGGCCGTACCAGAGGGTGTAGGAGACGACGACGAGGCCGCCCGGCCGCGTCACCCGGCACATCTCCTCGGCCATCGTCCAGGGCTCGGGGACGTGCTCGGCCACATTGGAGGAGATGCAGATGTCGACGCTGTCCGATCTGATCGGCAACGCCATGCCGCTCCCCCGGACCGAGCCCGTCTGAGTGATGCCGGCGGCGGCCATCTCTCCGACGTCGGGTTCCACCGAGACGTACCGGGCGCCCTCGGCGGCGTAGGCCTCGGAGAAGTAGCCGGGCCCGCCGCCCACGTCGAGGACGGTCAGCCCGGGAAGCCGCCCGGCCGCATCCGCCGCAGCGGTGCCCGGCGCAGCAGCGGTCACCGCGGCGTCCGCACCGGCAGCCCCGTCGCCGGCCTGCTCCCACAGATCGGCCACCAGCTCGACCGTGTCGCGGGCCAGGCCGGAGTAGAAGACGTCGGGGGCGGACTGCTCCTGCGGGAACGACCGCAGCAGCCCGAGCGACCGGCCGAGGGTTGCGCGGCGGGCCACCGAGCGCAGGGCGTCCGAGCGGTGGACGGCGTCTGTGATCACGGCGGTGACGATACCGCTGGCGCCCTCCCCTCCACCCCCCACTCGCCAAGAGCCTTTCGCCCACAAAGCCCGAGAACCACCTGCGCCGAACCCGCTTCTCGATGTGGGGATGTGGGGAGGCGGGGGCGGCTGCGGATTGGGCGGGCGGGGCGGGTGCGGGCGGGCGGGGAGCACGGACGGGCCGCTGCGTACAGTGTCCGCGTGTCCCGAATCCTGCTCCTGTGCTGGCGAGACAGCACGCACCCGCAGGGCGGCGGAAGCGAGCGGTATCTCGAACACGTCGCCGACGGCCTGGCCGCCGCCGGCCACACCGTGGTCTTCCGCACCTCCCGGTCCCGGGGCGCGGCCCGCTCCGAGACCAGTCCCACCGGGGTTCGATTCAGCAGGGCCGGCGGCCGCTTTTCCGTCTATCCACGGGCCCTGGCGGCGATGCTCCTGGGACGTGCCGGTCTGGGACCGCTCGGGGTGCTGCGACGGCCCGACGTCGTCGTCGACACCCAGAACGGCGTCCCCTTCTTCTCCCGCCTGGTCACCCGCTCCCCCGTCGTCCTGCTCGTCCACCACATCCACCGCGAGCAGTGGCCGGTCGCGGGGCGGCTCGTGGCGCCGGTCGGCTGGTGGATCGAGTCGTGGCTCGCGCCGCGAGTGCACGCGCGCAGTCAGTACGTGACCGTCTCGCTGCCGTCGGCCGAGGAGCTCGCCGAGCTGGGTGTGGATCCCGCGAGGATAGCGGTGGTGCGCAACGGCCTCGACCCGCTTCCGGAGGGCTTCGCGGGGGGTGACGCGCCGGCCGATGCACCCGATGCCGCGCCTGCTGGTGGCCCCGGCCCCGCGCCCGCCGCGCCGCGCCTGGTGGTGCTGTCGCGTCTGGTGCCGCACAAGCATGTCGAGGACGCGCTCGACGTGGTCGCGGCGCTGCGACCGCGCTACCCCGGGCTGGTGCTGGACGTGATCGGCAGCGGCTGGTGGGCCGAGAAGCTGCACGACTACGCCGCCGAACGCGGCCTCGGAGCCGACGGACCCGTCGCAACCGCGGGCGCGGTCGTGTTCCACGGCCATGTCGACGAGCCCACCAAGCACCGGCTCCTCGCCGGCGCGGCCGTGCACCTCATGCCGTCGCGCAAGGAGGGGTGGGGGCTCGCCGTCTCCGAGGCCGCGCAGCACGGGGTGCCGACCGTGGGGTACCACCACGCCGCGGGGCTGCGGGACTCGATCGACGACGACGAGACCGGCCTCCTCGTCGACGACGTCACCGCTATGACAGTCGCCGCGGACCGTCTCCTGGCCGATCCCGGGATTCGTGAGCGGATGGGTGAGGCGGCCCGCCGGAAGGCCGCGGGGATGTCGTGGCCCGCCACCGCGTCGGCGATGGAACAGGTCCTCCGGGCGGTCGGCGAGGGTCGGCGCGTCAGCGGTGTGATCAGTGGCGAGGCCAGAGGCGGTTAGCGCCGGGTAACGCGGCTCATCCCAATCGGGGGTGTAGGAGTTGGGGTCTGAAGCCGCCGGTCTCGAGCAGGCTTCGGGCGATGTAGTTGGTCAGGTTGCGGAACCCGAGTGCGGAGCCGCGCAGGTGTTCGAGCCGTCCGTTAAGCGCCTCGGTCGGCCCGTTGCTGGTGCCGGGTCGTTCGAAGTAGGCGAGCACGTCAGCGGCTCGCTTCTTCAGGGTCCGGCCCAGGGTGGTGAGCTCTGTGAGCACCTTGGGGACGCCGGCGCTGAGGTCGGTGATCAGCTTCTCCATGAGCTCGCGGCCACGTTGCCGGTCCTCGTGGCGATAGGCGGCGATCATGCGCTGGTAGACACCCCAGGCCGCCTCGAACTCGACGTGAGCGTCATCAACGAACAGCGCTCGTAGCCTGTCGCTCTGCTTGTCGGTGAGCAGGTCCGCGCCGGTCTGCAGCGTGCGCCGCGACTTGTAGAGCGGGTCGTCCCTGAACCCACGGTGCCCGTGGATCGCGAGTTGGACCCGGCGCCGGCACCTATCGAGGGCGTCACCGGCCAGGCGCACGACGTGGAAGTGATCCATCACCGTGACCGCGTCCGGGATCTCCTCTGCAACGGCGGTCTTGAACCCGGTGAAGCCGTCCATCGCGACCACCTCGACCGCGTCACGGAAGGCGTCGTCGCGGTCGGCGAGCCAGGTCTTGAACGCCGCCTTCGACCGGCCCTCGACCATGTCCAGCGGACCGACGCGCCCGGCCGACCTACACCGTCATCTGAGAAGACCCCTGAAACGTCTTCGACGACGACGGGACCGGCGAGGAGGAGGGCGCGGTGAGCTAAAGGAATGGAGCTTGCTCGG
>NZ_JBSHMJ010000016.1:0-83987 GCF_053645265.1 Dietzia sp. NPDC055343
GCACACCAGCCTCGCCCGCAGCCGCCAGTCCAGCTCCTTCGCCACCACATACCCCGATCCAGCCAGGGTGTTGCACTAGCTCCCTGAGACCACCCAGAAGCACCTGCGCCGAACGCTCTTATCAATGAGGTGGCGGGGCGGCGAGACGGCGGGGTGCACCGGGACCGGCGGTCAGCGGAGTTGGCGGGCCGTCAGCGGGATCAGCAGCGCGCACACCACCGCGATCGCGGCGATCCACGGCACCGGCCCGCCGAAGCGCGAGAGCTCGGCGACCACGTACGGGGTGGCCATCCCCAGGTAGGCGATCACGTAGAACACGGCCACGAGCCCGGCGTGATAGCGCGGGCCGGCCTGCAGTTCGACCTCCACCAGGCCTGCGACCAGTAGCGTTCCGTACCCGATGCCCAGCAGCACCGCGACGGGCAGCAGCCACAGCGCACGGCCCGGCAGGCCCGAGGCGGCGGCCAGGATCGCGCCGGCAGCCATGCCGAGCGAGGCGGCCGCGAGCCCGACGATCGGCGGGCGGGACGCGGGCGCGGTCTCGGCGAGTCGGCGGATCACCGGCTGGATCAGCACGCCGGACCCCAGCGTCACGCCCACCATCACGCCCGCGTACGCGGTGGGCATGCCCCAGGCGTCGCCGCCGAGCAGGTCCGCCAGCACCGCGAACGACATGCTCGCGCAGCCGAACACCAGCCACGCCCACGGCGCCACGCCCAGCAGGAAGCGGCGCCTGCCGGCGCTGGCGGGGAGGAGCGGCGACGGCGCGGTCTGCCCCGAGGGCTGGTACGGGTCGGCCGCGTTCCACGCCGCCACCAGCGCGAGGGCGCCCAGGACGAGGTGCGGCACGTACGGCGAAATCATCGGCGCGGGCGCCCACTGGCCGATCAGCCCGGCGACCAATCCGCCGAGCCCGAACCCGCCCGTCAGGGCGATGGCGGCCCGCCGCGCGCCCGTGCCCGGCGGGTCCCCGGCGGAGAGCTCGCGCACCCAGGCACTGCCTGCCCCGAACGCGGCGCCGGAGGCGAGCCCGGCCAGGAACCGGCCGGCATAGAGCCACAGCGGGTCCTGGGGCCCGAAGAACATGCAGACGGTCGCGACCAGCGACAGCACCAGCACCGGACGCATGAGCACGCGCCGCCCGTTACGGTCCGACCAGCGGCCCGCCACCAGCAGCGTGGGCAGCAGTCCGACGATGTACACGCTGAACATCGCGGTGACGTCGGACTGTGAGAGCCCCTGGTCGGTGCGGTACAGGAACAGCAGCGGCGCGAACTGGTTGGCGCCCCACCCCACGGCGAACACCGCGAGGGCTGCGCGCAGCCAGCTGCGGTGGTCAACGTGAGAATCCATGCAGGAGAACTTAGCCCGCCACCCGGTCAGGCGAGCGCGGCGACGACGAAGGCCACCCCCACGCCGACGAACACCGCGCTGGCCACGAGGTCGACCCACGGCAGCAGTCGGCCGACACGCTCGTTGACCACCCGGTGCGACGCGACCAGCGCGAGCCCGCCGAACCAGGCCAGCGCGACGGCGATCAGCCCCGCGACGATCCCCACCGACGCCACCACCGAGACCTCGCCACTCAAGAACGGCGTGAGCACGGCGCCGAAGAACACGAGCGCCTTGGGGTTGGCGAGGTTGGTGAGCAGTCCGCGCATGAAATCGGCCCGCGGCAGCAGATCGTGCGCGGGCGGCGCGGGCGGCGCGGGCGGGGCGGGCTGGGCCGAGGCGGGCGGGGTCGCGCGAGATCGCCACCAGCCGCGCAGTCCGAGCACACCGAGGGTGGCCAGCAGCAGTCCGCCGGCGACCTGGAGCACAACCATGACCTGCGGGTACACGCGGACGAGCGCCGCGACGCCGGCGAACGCGGCCACGAGCCACACCGACAGTCCGGCGACGATGCCCACCGCGGTGGCCACCCCCTGTCGCCGCCCGGCGAGGGATCGCTGGAGGACGACGACGACGTCGGGCCCCGGCGAGATGACGGCCACCACCCACACCGCGAACAGCGCGGTCACGGCGGCAGCGGTCACGCGGCCGATTCCATCGCGAGGAGCCGCTGCTTCGCCTCGACGCCGCCGCGGTACCCGCCGAGCCCGCCGTCGGAGCGCAGGATCCGGTGGCACGGCCACACCAGCGGGAGCGGATTGGTGGCGCACGCGGTGCCCACCGCCCGGACGGCACCGGGCCGGTCGAGTTCCGCTGCGAGCTGCTTGTAGGTGGCGGTTCGGCCATAGGCGACGTCGGCGAGGTGACGCTGCACCTGCCCGCGGAAGCCGGTCGCCAGGCGGGTGTCGAGCGGCAGGTCGAAGTCGCGGCGGTCGCCGGTGAGGTACTCGTCGAGCTGGCCGGCGGCCGCGTCGAGGACCGCCGGGATGCCGGCAGCGCCCGGCCCGTCGGCACGCAGCACGCGGGGGCCGACGCGGGTCGCGAGCATGTCGAGGACGTGGGCGGTGTTCTCAACCTCGAACGCCACGTAGACCAGACCGTCAGTGGTCGCCGCCAGGAGGAGCCCGCCGATCGGCGAGTCGACCACCCGGTAGGCCACATCCACCAGGTCACCGCGTACGGCCTCGGCGGCCAGTCGATCGCGCAGGCCGGCGATGTCGGCGGGGGCGCCCCGCAGGCGCTCGACCGTGCGGTCGGCCGTCCGCTCGGTGTCGTGATCGGTCATGATTCCTGCTCCTTCACCATCGTCCTGCGCAGGGCGGCCACCCCGTCCGACGCGGCGCGCCTGGCCGCCGCCTCCGAACCCCCCGTCAATGCCGCTATCTCGGAATACCGGAGACCGCCCAGGTACCGGTAGGCCACACAGACCCGCTGCCGGGCCGGCAGGGCCGAGACCATGGTCCAGATCTCGTGATCGTCGACGGTGACGGCGGGGTTGTCGTCGTCGCCGTCATTTCCTCCCACGCCACGCGCGTCGAGGAGCGCGAGGTCGTCGGCGCCCCCGCCGGGGGCATCCGCGCGCGCGGATGCGCGGACGACATCCACGGCCCGTCGGTGCGCGACCCGGACCAGCCAGGCCTCGACGTTCGTGTCCTCCGGCAGGTCCGGCCACGCGCGCAATGCCGAGAGGAAGGTCTCGGACCAGGCGTCGTCGGCGTCGGCGCCGGGGCCCAGCACCGCGCGGCAGACCCGCAGGACGGTGGGTCCGTGGCGCTGTACCGCCGCGTCGAAGGCTGACCTCATGGTCCGATTCTCCCCTCCCCGTCCGGCGGCCCGCGCGGGGCCGTTTAGGAGGTAGTCGCGTCCGGCGGCATTTCCGTGAGGTGGCGGCGTGAGATGGCGGGATGTCCGAAGGGAGAGCAGGCGCGACGGGAAGCGACGGGTGGCCGCTCGACCGGGGCAGATTCTCAGGCCGCGCCTGTTCACTTTCGCGCGAGCGGCTCGCATACTGTGATCAGCCTCACTTCTCCCCCTCGGAGCCGTCATGTTCTTCCCCCGCCGTAGTGCCTCGCTTCCCTCTCGGTCCCAGCTGGCCGGTCTGATCACCGCCGCCGCGCTCGCGATCCCGCTCGTGGCCGGGCCGGGGGTGGGCGCCGCGGCCGCGCAGTCGTTGGAGGAGGGGGCGATCGGGGAGCAAGTACGCGCGCTCGAGGAGTCCGAGGAGTTCGGCCACCACGTGACCGCTGCCCTCAACGGCGCCAACGGCCCGCTCGGCGCGCCGGGCCCGCCCGCCGTCGTGGACACGCCGGTCAACTGTCGGCCGACGCCCGCGCATCCGCGGCCGGTCATCCTCGTGCACGGCACCTTCGACAACGGCCCCAACACCATGCCGCGTTTCGGCGTGCCGCTGCAGCAGCAGGGCTTCTGCGTGATCGCCCCGACGCTCGGCGCCTACGCCGCCAAGCCGGAGCGGGGCGGGCTCGACTCGATCGTCGGGGCCTCTGGCCCGCAGCTCGCCGGGGTGATCGACCACGTCCGGGCGGTGACCGGTGCCGAGCAGGTCGACCTGGTGGGTTACTCGCAGGGCGCGGCGATCGCCGGCTACACGACCAAGATGCTACGACCGGGTGCTGTCGGGCGCGTGGTGTCGGTCGGCGGGTTCTGGGGTGGCAACCATGGCGGGCTCGTCCCCGATGGCCTCCCGTCCGAGGCCGCCGTCGCCGGACTGTGGGCCGCCAACCTGCGCGGACTCGCCGAGCTGGCGCCGCACAGCCCGATGCTCGTGGCGTGGAACGGCCTCGAGGGCAGCCCGTATCTGCCGGGGGTCGATTACACGATCATCGCGACGCGCGGCGACGAGCTGCTGCCACCCGAGCGCAGCTTCGTCGCGGGACCGGGCGTCCGGACCGTTGTCTCCGAGGACGCGTGCGGCGGCGGGCCGACGAGCCATGCCGGGATGTCGGTGGACCCGCGCACGCACGCGCTGGTGTCACAGGCGCTCGGTGGGGCGGGCGGCTGCTGACGGCCCAGGGCCGCTCGCCGAGTGCTGCAGTTGACCCGGCGGATCAGGCGTTATCGCGCGGCTGCTCCTGCTTGTCTCCCCGTTTGTGCGCCTGCATGAGCTCGTAGGCGTCACGCAGGCCCAGTCCCGGATGCGCCACCCGCAGCCGGCGGACGGTGTCGACTTCTCCTGCCGCCTGCTGCGCGGTGGCCTCCACCTCCGCGGACGATATGCCGGCGACGATGCGCTGCGAACGATCTTCGGCGGCACCGGCGAACCACCACTGGTGGGCGGCCGAGGCGAAGAGCAACGCCGCGAGCGCACCCCACAGCAGGAAATCGACCACGGACGCGTCCTCCGAGAACACCGAGCCACCGAGCACGACCAGCGCACCTATCCCGCCGGCCAGCGTGGTCACCGTGTACGCGAGGGTCTGCCCGCTCCGCCTGCGCCGCGCACCCGTCTCGGTCGCGACCTCCCCCACAGCGGGCCGGTCAGCAGAGTGGGGCGACTGCTCGGCGGAGCCACCGGAGGTCATCGGCGGGCTGCCTCGTCGTCGTCGGAACCGGGAGCCCCGCCACCCCCGGAGGCGTCGTCCGAGCCCGCGAGCCGACGCTCGACCCTCTCGACCTTGCCCGCGATTTCCCCGCTGCGCCCCGGCCGCAGGTCCGCCTTGAGAACGAGGCTCACCCGCGGCGAGACGGCCAGGACGGCGTCGGTCGCGGCGCGGATCACCGGCATGACCTCGTCCCACTCACCTTCGATGGTGGTGAACATCGAGGTGGTCTCGTGGGGCAGGCCCGAGTCGCGCACGACGCGCACGGCTTCGGCGACCGCCTCACTCATGGAGGCGGTCTCGTCAGCGGTCGTGGTAGGGGCTACGGAGAACGCGAACAGCATGCGCACACCGTAAACCCGTCAGAGCCTCGACACGGCCTGGGGTACCCCGGGTGTGAACCCGGCCTCAGTCAAAAGCTCCCGGACACGCGGGATGACTTTACGTCCGTAGAGGTCAATGGAGGCCATGAGGTCCTCGTGCGGGGTGGGGCCGGAGGCGTATTTGAGGTCGAAGCGGTCCAGGCCGAGGGTGCGCACGGTGGTGGCGATCTTCTGCGCCACCGTCTCGGGCGAGCCGACGTACATGGCGCCGGAGCGGGCCTCGCGGTGGAAGTCGGCCTCGCCGGCGTCACCCCAGCCGCGCTCGCGACCGATCTGGTTGCGGTTGGTCAGCCAGTGCGGCATCGCGAGTTCGGCGGCCCTGGCGTCCGTCTCGGCGACGAAGCCGGGCGAGTGCACGGCGATCGGCAACCGCGGCGCGTCGGCGCCGGCGAGCTGGGTGTTCGCCTCGCGATAGAGGTCGGCGAACGGCGCGAACCGGCCGGCGGGCCCGCCGATGATCGCCAGCATGAGCGGCTGCCGGTAGCGGGCCGCGCGCACCACGGACTCGGGACTGCCGCCCACCGCGATCCAGGACGCCAGCCCACCCTTGGTCTCGGGGTAGACGCGCTGCTGCACGAGCGGCGGCCGCAGTTCACCGGACCACGTGACGGGTTCCTCCGGCAGCAGCGCCGAGAACAGGTCGAGCTTCTCGCTGAACAGCTGCTCGTACTGCTGCAGGTCGAGACCGAAGAGCGGGAACGACTCGGTGAACGAGCCGCGGCCCAGCACCACCTCGGCGCGGCCGTTCGAGAGCGCGTCGATGGTGGAGAAGCGCTGAAAGACGCGGATGGGGTCGTCGCTGGACAGCACGGTCACGGCGGAGCCGAGGGTGATGCGCTCGGTGCGGGTGGCGATGCCGGCCAGCACCACGTCGGGGGCGGAGACGGCGAAGTCGGGCCGGTGGTGTTCGCCGATCCCGAACGCGTCGACGCCCACCCGGTCGGCGAGGACGCCCTGCTCCACGACGTCGCGCAGGACCTGCGCGTGGTGGACGGGGCGACCGTCCGAGTCGACGGTGATGTCGCCGAAGGTGTCGAGACCGAAGGCGACGTGCCCCGGGGCGACGCCGTGTGCGGGGGGCACTGGGGCCGAGGCGGACGACGACGATGACGACGACGATGACGACGACGAGGTGGTCCCGGTGGAACCGTGGGCGGAGGCGTTCATACCGCCACTATAGATGACGCGTCAATCAGATTGATGCCGCCGGCCCGCCCGTCGCATGGTGTCGATACCTGCGCTTCAGCCGCACCCTCAGGCCGTTCCCGTGCAGAATGTAAGTTGTTGACGCTCGTCAACAACGGCAATAATGTGACACATGCCATAGTTTCCGGGCAACTGTTCGCGCTCGGGCGTCCCTGCCGAAGAGGTTTTCTATGACATCCACCCCTTCCGTCGCCGTGATCGGTGCGGGCATCAGCGGGCTGACCTCGCTGAAGATGCTCGAGGATTACGGGATCGAGGCCGTGTGCTTCGAGGCGTCGGACCGGATCGGCGGCAACTGGGCCTTCGACAACCCCAACGGCAGCTCCAGCGCTTACCGGTCGCTGCACATCGACACCTCCAAGCACCAGCTGAGCTTCCGTGATTTCCCGATGCCGGAGGAGTTCCCGGACTTCCCGCACCACACCCAGATCAAGCAGTATCTGGACGACTACGCGGACGCGTTCGACCTGCTGGGCTCGATCGAGTTCGAGACCCGCGTCGCGCACGCCGAGCGCCTGGCCGACGGCGGCTGGGAGCTCACGCTCGAGCGCACCGGATCCGCCGCGGGCGAGGCCGGTGGCCGCCACACCCGCCGGTTCGACCTGTTGGTGGTGGGCAACGGGCACCACTGGGATCCGCGCTTCGCCGACTTCCCGGGCGAGTTCACCGGTGAGACGATCCACTCGCACGCCTATATCGACCCGTGGGACCCGCTGCCCCTGATGGACAAGAAGATCCTCGTGGTGGGGATCGGCAACAGCGCGGCGGACATCGCGGTGGAGCTCTCGTCCAAGGTCATGCGCAACGAGGTGGTGCTGTCCACCCGCTCGAGCGCGTGGATCGTGCCGAAGTACATCGCCGGGAAGCCGGCCGACAAGTACTTCGCCACGCTGCCGTACATCCCGTACTCGTGGCAGCGCAAGGTCATCCAGGCGATGCAGCCCATGTCGGCGGGCACCCCGGAGTCGTACGGCCTGCCCAAGCCCAACCACAAGTTCTTCGAGGCGCACCCCACGCAGTCGGTCGAGCTACCTCTGCGCCTGGGCTCGGGGGACGTCGCCGCCAAGGGGGACATCGCACGCCTGGACGGCCGGACCGTGCACTTCGCCGACGGCACCAGCGGAGAGTTCGACGTGATGATCCAGGCCACCGGCTACAACACCACGCTCCCGTTCTTCGATCGCGAGTTCCTCAGCGCGGACGCCCACAACCACATCCCGCTGTACAAGCGGATGTTCTCCCCCGGCATCGACGACCTCGTATTCGTGGGCTTCGCCCAGTCGACGCCCACCCTGTTCCCGTTCGTCGAGGCGCAGGCCAGACTGGTGGCCGCGTGGGCCGCCGGCCTGTACGCCACCCCGGATATCGAGGAGATGCGCCGCGTGATCGTGGAGGACGAGAAGAAGTACATCGGACACATGCTGGACACCCCCCGACACCAGCAGCAGGTCGACTACTTCCTGTACGAACACGACATGCGCACCACGGAGATCCCCCGCGGCCTCGAGCGCGCGCGGACACGCGGCGCCACCGACTCGGCGCGGGTGACGGCATGAGCCCCGCGGCCCCGTCGGGCACCACCTCGCCCCGCGGCGATCGACGCAGGGAGGACATCCTCTCCGCCCTCGACGAGCGCCTGAAGACCACCGCGCTCGACGACATCTCGGTGGCCGACCTCACCGAAGCGGCGGGCATCACCCGATCGGCGTTCTACTTCTACTTCGACTCCAAGGCCGCGGCGGTGTCCATGCTGCTGGTGGTGGTGAACAAGGAGGCCGGCGAGGCCATCGACATCATCGTGGGCGGCGAGGGCGACTTCCGCCGACGCGTGACCGCCGGGCTCACCCGGCTCATCGACCGCGTGCTGGAGGTCGACCACATCTACCGCGCCCTGCTCACCGCGCGCACCAAGCACGAGCCGACGCGCGAGATGTGGGACGCCGGTCGCCGCTATAACGCCGAGCCGGTCGCCGACTTCATCCGCGCCGAACGCGCAGCCGGCCGCGCCCCCGAAGGTGCCGATGCCCAGAGCCTGGCCGAGGGCCTGATGCAGCTCAACCAGCAGATCCTCGAGCGCGTCGTCTACGAGCCGGAGGCGCCCAGCGATCCGCTCCTGGCCATCACCACGGACATGTGGGTTCGCACCGTCTACGGCCGTATCGACCCGGCCGTCGACCCCGCCGGCGCGACGGATGCCGCCTTGACCGCAGGGAGCGCCGAATGACCAGCCCCGTCGATGTCACGTTCCGGTCCGGGACCGGCCGCGCGGCCGCGGACTGCCGCGGCTGGTTCCTGCCCGCCGCCGTTCCGGCCGGCAGGGTCGACGACGGGCCCGAACCCGGCGACGGCCCGCGCCCCTGCGTCGTGCTGGCCCACGGCCTGGGCGGCACCGCCGACTCGGGGCTGATGCCGTTCGCCGAGGCGTTCGCCGCCGCCGGGTACGCCGCCCTCGCCTTTGACTACCGCGGCTTCGGTCGCTCGGACGGCGGGCCCCGCCAGGTCGTCTCGCCCGCGCGCCAGCAGGAGGACTACCGCGCCGCGATCGCCGCGGCGGCCGCCCAGCCCGGCGTGGACCCGGAGCGGATCGTACTGTGGGGCTGCTCGCTGGCCGGCGGGCACGTCCTCGAGGTGGCCCGCGGACGCGAGGACATCGCCGCCGTGATCTCCATGATCCCGCTGGTCGACGGCCGTGCCGCGGCCATGGCGGCCGCGAAGCAACACAAGCCCGCCGCCCTCCTGCGGGCCACGGGCACCGCGCTCGCCGCGAAGGCCGTCGCCGCGACGGGCCGCCCCGAACCCATGGTCCCGCTGGCCGGCCCGCCCGGCTCGACCGCGCTGCTCTCCCTCGAGGGCTACGAGGAGGCCTACACGTCCGTCGCGGGCCCGACCTGGCGCAACGAGGTGGGCGCCTCGATCGGCACCGAGCTGGGCTCGTTCCGGCCCGCCCGGCATGCGGACGACCTCGTCGTCGTCCCCCTGCTCGTCCAGATCGCCGACCTGGACCGGAGCGCCCCACCGCACGCCGCCGCGACGGCCGCGTTCGCCGCGCGCGCCGAGGTGCGGCACTACCCGGGCGACCACTTCGACCTGTTCGCCGGGCGCCCCTGCCACGACCGCGCGGTGCGGCACGCCGTCCACTTCCTGCGGCGGCACGTGGGCTGAGACCGGGACCCGGCGCGCGTACGGTGTGAGGCACACCACAACTCCACTTGTTGACACGTCACCCAATCAGTCCTACTGTTGGTGACACAACAACAAGAAGTTGCCCGGCTCCACAGCCGGGGTCAACCCCACAAGGAGTCACCATGACCGCTCAGCTCAACGACCTCACCGGCACCTGGACCCTCGACGACACCCACACCCGTCTGGGCTTCGTCACCCGCCACGCGATGATCACCAAGGTGCGCGGCTCGTTCAACGACTTCACGGGCACCGTCACCGTGCCGGAGAGCGGCATCAGCGGCGCCGAGGCCAAGGTCACGATCAACGCCTCCTCGATCGACACCCGCAACGCCGACCGCGACGGCCACCTCAAGTCGAACGACTTCTTCGACATGGAGACCTACCCGGAGATCACCTTCACCTCCACCAAGATCGCCCCGAACGGCGACGGCGGCGTCGACGTGACCGGCGACCTCACCATCAAGGACACCACCAAGTCCGTCACGGTTCCCTTCACCTACGAGGGCACCGCCACCGACCCGTTCGGCAACCAGCGCGCCGGCTTCGAGGGCTCGACCGTCATCCAGCGCAGCGACTTCGGCCTGAGCTGGAACGCCGCGCTCGAGACCGGCGGCGTGCTGGTCTCGGAGAAGGTCACCCTCGAGATCGAGATCTCGGCCATCAAGAGCGCCTGACCTGCCTATTCGCGGCTCGCACCGCACCCCGGCCCAGAGCCGGACGACACCGCCCACCCGCAGAACGCGGGTGGGCGGTGTTCTTCATTGCGCGCGGCGTGGCCTGGCGGCGCGGCCCGGTCCGAGCGGTGCGGCGCCGCGCGAGGAGTCGCCGATCAGTCGACGACGACGAGGACCGCCGTATGGGAACCGTCCACGTCCTGCCAGGTCCCGCTGAGCGTGCCGGGCGAACCGATGAGCGGGCGGTCCGCCTCGGCGTTGTTCTCCTCGGAGATCACACGGATGACCTGCGGGGCGTCCACGCCCTCGGCCGGGCCGTCGCCACCGCCGCGGATGTTGACCGGCGACGGGGTGATCGCGCCGTCCTCCATCTGCACGTGGTCGGCAGCGGTGTCGCGGTGACTGATCACCCGGCGCACCTCGGTCTTGTAGACGGGGTCGGCGGGCGCGTCGTACACCCAGCGACGACCGAGGACCGAATGCTCCATCGTGCCGACCAGGGAGTCGGCGGCACCGTCCAGCTCGGCACCGCGGTAGGTCACGGGGACATGGAAGGTGTTCTCGCCGTCGGACAGCAGGAACGACTCCATGCCGACCTCGCCGGCCGGGTCGACGAACCGGTACGCGGTCACCTGCTCGAGGCGCTCCGGGTCACCGTCGAACCACGACTGGTGGCGAACCCACGACCGGAGCAGGTCGAGCTTGCCCGGGTCGAGGACGGCGTCATAGATCTCGGCGGTTCCACTCATGCGCTAAGAATCCCCCACGATGCGCGGTCCGGCAAACAGATGGGCCGCCGGGTGGGTCGGTGAAGAAGAATTCCCCGGGCGGGCATTCGCGCTGTCCACGGCCGCTGCACGCCCGGTCAGGGCCGCCTCGGATGTGAGTACGGTCACTGCACCGCGGCGCGATGGCCGATACGGTCGCCGCCATACCCCCGGGGATGCTCCCTGGTGGCCCCGACGGAAGGTAACGCACGATGAAGAAGACCATTGCCGTGATCGGCTCCGCCGCCGCCCTGTCCTTCGCCGGTGCGGGCCTGGCCGCCGCCCAGGACGTCGACACTCTCGATGACGACACCGGCGCCCCCCAGGGCGTGCAGGTCGAGACGACCCAGAACGACGACGAGCCCGGTGACGGAGAGAACGGGAACGACGACGAGGTCGACACCCCCGAGGAGGTCTCCGACATCGCCATGCAGCTCTGCGGCACCATCTCGGCCTACGACTTCCTCGGCTCGGCGGGTAGCTTCGTCCCCGGCCTCGAGGGCGAGGAGTGCGAGGCCAACGCCGACGCTGCGATCGAGGCCGCGATGAGCGGTGACATCGGTGGCGCGCTCGATATCCTGCGCGGCATCGAGGCCGAGCTGCCCGACGACGCCGTCGACACCGGCTCGGCCGGCCTCCTGGACGGGTTCGACTCGCTGAGCGGCGCCCCCGAGGGTGACGACGCGGGCGACGCCGAGCCGGTGGCCTGACCTCTTCGGTGAGGTGATCGCCGCCCGGCGGATCTCTCATTGAGCCCCGGCAGGCGTGAGTTCACGGCTGCCGGGGCTCAGTGGTGCCCGCGGAGTTCCTCGAGCATCTGGCGGGAAATACGGATGGACTGGTCCAACTGATCCGATACCCGGGTGGTGTGGCCGATCGAAAACTCGGAGGAGGCCCTGCCGACCTCCAGCATGTCCATCGCGCTGCTGATCTCGTCGACCCTGCCGAACTTCGCGGCTCGTTCAGTGTCAATGTCGACCTGCTCAAGCGACATCCTGTAGCGGTCCAGCACTGCGAGCCGGTCCACCATCGACATCCTCACCGAGCTGAGCCTGGCCCGTTGCGTGGTCAGCGCGTGGGCCAGAATTTTGTCCTCGCTCCCCGTGAGACTCGCGATCGACGTGCCCAGTTCCTCCATCTGACGGAGCTGGTCGCCGATGTCATGCTGCTCGAGGTCCAGATCCAACCTGCCTGCGACATCAGATCGCCAGGCCTCTGTCGCGGAGATCCCGTCGGCGAGGTCGAGGAACCGCTGCATCATGAGCGCCTCGGGCGTCAGAGGCTCGAGCTCAACCCGCGGAGGCGGGGGCCCTGGCAGCAGGAACCGCTGGGCCACCGCCAGCACGACGATCACCACCGGGGCTGCGAGCCCGATCAACACGAGCTCCGCAGGAATCGGGAGCAGGATTCCTGCGGCTACGATCCCGACGCAGTAAGCGATTAACAGCAGCATCGCCGAGACGACCTTCAGTCGGCGCAGGCGACGTTCACGACGCCCGGCCTTCACCCACCGCTTCAGCCGGTCATCACGCTCTCCGGGGAGTTCGAACCACCGGGCGGGGCTCGATACCCTGTGGTCGTCGATATCCCTGATCGCTACGAGCTCGTCGAGCCGGGCTTGGTTGGTGTCGAGGTTCTCCTTGATCTCGGCGGTCAGGAGCATCTCCAGCTCGTTGCGTGCGCGATCGAGCGGTACATCGTTCCACTTGGGGACCGTCCACGCCTGATAGCGCCGATTCAGGTCGCTGACCTGTTGGGGTCGGCTGCGGGAATCCGACGAGCCACCGACCTCACCGCCACTGTCGTCCACTCGCGCGGCCTTCGACGATCCCTTAGCCATCTGCCAGCATCCTCCAGTTGTCACGGACTCAACATGAGAGTATCCCCGACCTCCGACACCAGTCCGACACCATGCATCACACGGTTACGCGCCGTTCCTGGTCCATAGAGGGCGCGTAAGTCAACGATTCCCCGGCAAAGAGGACGCGCACCCCGGCCGGTCGGAGGACCGCCGGTGGGCGGGGCCGGGCGGGCGGAGGTGGGCCGGGCTCAGCCTCGTGGCGCGCCCGCCGAGACCAGCTTTCCGAGCGCCTCGTGGCCGATGTATCCGGGCTCGGTGGAGGTCATGAAGTCCAGGAGAACCCGCTCGACCGCTGCCGGGTCCTCGACGTGCGGGTAGTGGCCGACGCCGGGGATGATCGCCAGGCGGCTGCCCGGGATCGCCTCGTGCGTGGCGTGCCCGTGGGAGACGGGGATGATCGGGTCGCGGTCGCCCCAGATCAGCTGGACCGGTAGCTGCCCGGCCAGGTGGAACCGGTTGGCGGCGGACACGGCCTGGCCCGTGTTGTCGACCACCGCGCGCAGCGTCTTGAAGAACGCCCGCCGGTGCCCGGGCCGGCCCAGGGACTCGAACGCCGCCCACGACTCGTCCATCGCGGCGGCGCGGACGCCCTTGTCCTGGAGGAAGCGGCGTACGGACTTGCCGGCGTTGACGAACACCGGCGCCGCGGCGCCGGAGAGCAGGAATCCGGCACCGGGCACGGCCAGCATCCGCAGGATCCAGCTGACCTCCTTGCCCAGGCCGCCGCTGTCGATCAGCGCGATCCGCTCACAGAACTCCGGGTACTGGTAGACGAACTGCAGGGCGACACCGCCACCGAGCGACTGTCCGATGATCGTGCACCGGGTGACGCCCTTGACCACCAGCAGGTCCCGCAGCGCCGAGGCCATGGAGCCGAGCGAGTAGTCGTCGAACTCGAGCGAGCTCTCACCGTGGCCCGGCAGGTCCGGGGCGATGACATGGAAGTGGTGTTCGAGGCGGGGAATCATCTCCCGCCAGGTGTTCGAGCTTCCGGCCATCCCGTGGATGAGCAGCACCGTCGGCTTGCCCTCACCGGCGCCCGCCTCTCGATAAGCCAGTTCTCGGCCGTGAATCATCGTGGTCTGCATGGTCACACTCCCTTGAGGGAGGCACTCCGCGCCGTATCTCGTCGCAAGGACTGCCTGGAACCCATTCTGCCCCGTTCGCGGGCCGCCATGCAGTTCTCCCCATCACACTCCGGGCCTGGTCGAGCTGAGAAGTTCCCGCAGGTCAGCACCATGCAGCGTCACCTATCGGATGTCACGCCGCCTATCGGGTCCCATAGGCGGCGCGCGATCGGATAGGTGGCGCAGGATCAGGCCGTCGGACCGAACGCCCGAACCAGCCGGCGATGCCGGTGTGAGAACAACGCGCCCACGATCGCGCGCACGACCGGCCCGGGCAGCAGCGCGCGGGGCTCGGCCCGCAGGGTGTCGGTGACGCGGGTCGAGCCGCCCGGGAGTTCCTCGAGTGCACGATGGTGCTCCCACACCCGGCACGAGCCCAGGCGGGAGCGCTCACGGAAGAACCACGGCTCCTCGAGTTCGACGATCACCAGATCGTCGAACTCCACCGGCAGCAGCCCGGCCAGCCGGATCCACGCCCGCCCGAGCGGCCGGCCCAAGGGCACGTCCGCGATCGACCGGCCCTCGAGCGCCGCCGGGAAACGCATGGTCAGCAGCGGGCCGAACTCGTGGGCCACGCCGGCCACCGTGACGACCCGGGCCCACACCTGCTCCCGTGGGGCATCGACGACGCTCGAGCGCACCACCTCCACGGCCCGCACCCCGGCCCGCCCCGTCAGCGGCCCGCGGGCCCCGGGCCCGAATCCGCACCCGAATCCGCCCCGGTGTCCGTGCCGGGGGTGGGGGCCTCGTCGTCGTCGTGCTCGTGCTCGTGGTCGTGCGGGTGATCGGGCCCGGACAGGTCCCCCAACGACGGCAACACACCCGGCCCGGTGTCCCGGTTGGCCAGGTACCTGACGATCGAGTTGGCCATCGCGGTGATGGGCACCGCGAACAACGCACCGAGGATGCCGAACAGGTACGTACCGCCCGCCACCACGAGGATCACCGCGAGCGGGTGCAACGCCACCGCGTGACCCATGAGCAGCGGCTGAAGCACGTGCGACTCGGTCAGGTGCACCACCACAACGATCGCGAGCATGATCAGTGCGACGCCCAGCCCCCGCTCGACCAGCGCCAGCACCGTGGGGACCATCCCGCCGACGAGGGTGCCCACGATCGGCACGAACGAGGCTAGGAACACCACCACGACGATCGGGATGACGAACGGCACCCGCAGGATCACCGCGCCGATGCCCACCCCGGCGGCGTTGATCGCGGCCACCGCGAGCTGCGTGCGGGTGTAGGCGCCCAGACTGGTCCAGCCGTGGCGGAACGCGATGTCGAAGTGCTCACGGCTCGCGGCCGGCATCCAGCGGACGAAGAACATCCACAGCTTCTCTCCCTGATAGAGGAAGAAGAACAGCGAGACCAGGCAGATGAGTGCGCTTGCGACGGACTCCACCGCGGTGTGGCCGACGTGGACCGCGCCCGTGGCCAGCAGGTCGGAGTGGTGGGTGAGCCAGCCGCGGGCCTGATGCACGGCCTGCTCGAGGCGGTCGGCGGTGAGATGGAGCGGCCCGTCCTCGAGCCACCGGATCGCCAGGTCGGTGCCGGAGGCGATCCGATCGCGCATCCGGGGGACCCCCGAGGCGAGCTGGGAGGCGACCAGGGCGAGCGCGGTGACCACCGCGGCGAGGACCCCGACGACGACGACGACGGCTGCCATCACCCGCGGCACCCGGTCCGGAATCCGATTGACGAGGGGCCTGAGCATGGCGGCCAACAGCACCGCGATCGCCACCGGGCCGACGATCAACGCCAGCCGGCCGATGCCCTCCCCGATGAGCCACGCGCCGGCGGCGATGAGCAGCAGGCACACCGACCAGGCCGCGGCCAGACGGACCGGGTACGGCAGGTGGTCACGCGCGATGCGAACGGGGGCCTCTGTGGTCATGAAGAGCAGCTTAGGCGGGGCGCTCAGGCGATGAGCCCCATTCGCCGCGCCAGCCACGGCAGCTCCAGGCGCAGGCCTTCGGACCACACGGCGTAGCTGTGCCCTCCGGGCAGTTCGGCGTAGCGGACGTCCGCACCGGCCCGCATCGTGGCGTCGTGGAGCGCGCGCACGCCCGGCCCGTACTCGGCGTCGTCGGAGCCCACGACGAACGCGCCGGCGAGGCCGGGGAACGGCCGGCTCGCGAGCAGGTCGGCGGGGTTCGCGGCCCGGAACGCCTCGGCGTCGCCGCCGAAGAACGTCTCGATGGTCTTCTCACGACTGCCGATGGTCGGCTCCGCCTGGGCGGACATGGCGAGGAAGTTCGGGTAGACCTCCGGCTCGGTGAGCGCGAGCTGGAGAGCACACGTCCCGCCGAAGGACAGCCCGCCGATCGCCCACGCCCCCGGGCCCTCGTCCACCTGCAGGGAGGCGCGGATCCAGTCGGGGACGTCCCGGGCGAGGTAGGTGTGGGCGTTACCCCGCGGCGAGTCCACGCACAGTGTGTTGGCCAGCGGCGATCCGATAGGGTCGGCCACCACGATCACCGGGGCGAGCCCGGCGTGGTCGGCGGCGAACTCATCGGCCACCACCGGCAGGCGCCCCGAACGGACCCAGTCCTCGGGGCCGCCGGGTTGCCCCGCCATGAGCACCAGGACCGGCAGGAGCGGCCGCGGCTCGGCGAAATAGGCGGGCGGCAGATAGACCCGGGCCGGGCGGGCCTCGAATCCCGAGGCGGTCCCCGGGAGCGGGGTCTCGACCACCGCGCCGGTCGCCGGCATCCCCGGCGGCGGTGTCCACACGGACTCGAGCGTGACCCCCGGCTCGAGGTCCCCGCCGACCGTCGTCGCCGTGCGGCCGGTTACCTGCTCGAGCGACATGGTCCGGTACTCCCGCAGGCCCAGCAGCATGCCGACCGAGGAGAACTCGGCGTAGACACGGTTGACGTGCCCGGCCGCCGCCATCACGACGAGCAGCAGGGCCACGACCGCGGCCACCGCCCGCCACGGTCGGCGAGCCCGTACCTCCACCGCGGCGCCGCCGGCCCCCAGCAGCACACCCAGCAGACCCACCCCGATCCAGAGGTAGACCCCGGGCGGGATCGCGTCAGGGAACGGCCGCAGCACCTTCTCCACGAGCAGCGCACCCGCGAACGTGACGGCGGCCGCGACGAGGACCGACAGCGGCAGCACCCGGGACCACCACCGGCGGGCTCCGCCGCCCGTCGAACCGAGCGCGCCGAGCACCACCGCGCCCACGACGAGCGCCGCCCACACCGCGATGAGACCGGGAACCCCGAGGAGCGGGCCGCTGAGCGGGGGGTCGGCGGCCGCCTGCACCCACGTCACGGCGCCGCGCCCCCGGCCGGGCCCACTCCCTCGGAGGGCCCGCCGACCGGCCCGACCCACGGCCCGGTGCGGCCCGCCCTACGCCGACGGGACGCACCGTCCAGCACCATCACGACGACCGTCACCCACAGCACCGCCACGCACCAGCCGGCGAGGATGTCGCTCGGGAAATGCACGCCCAGATAGATGCGCGAGAGACCCACCACGAGCACGTACACCGCCCCCACGACGATCGCGGTCCACCGCCACCGGGTCGACCAGGCAATCACGACGAGGGACGCCGCGAGCGACATCGACGCCATGGCGTGACCGCTCGGGAACGAGTACGAGTGCTCCACCACCAGGTGCTCCCAGAAGTCCGGTCGGTCCCGTTGGAACACCGCCTTCAACGCCGTGTTGAGCAGGGTCGAACCGATGACCGCGGCCGCGAGCAGGGCCGCATCCCGGCGACGTCCGCCCCACCACAGCAGCCCGGCCCAGACGACCGCGATGATCGGCACCACCACGAGACCGCCGAGTTCGGTGGCCGCTGTCATCGTCGTCGTCACCACCGGCGACGCGCGCTCGTTGAGCCACACCATGATCGAACGGTCGTAGGGCAACGCACCGAAGGTCACCACGTCGGAGGCCAGGCTCACGAACACCAGCAAGGGCAGCAGGAACGTCAGCCCCGCCGCCGCGAGATGCAGCCAGGACCGGGGCGGCGGCGCGGGTTCCGCGGGTGAGCCATGCGGGTCGGACAGGGACGGGGTCGGCACCTCACCGACCCTATTACCAGCGGCCCGGCCCCGGGGGCGTGTCGGCGGGGTCGGCGCAGCGTACGCCTCCCGACGTCCGCGACTGGTTGCGCGCCGCGGCAGGAGTGGCACAGTGACTCCCCACCGGGCCTGCACCGGCCCGGCATACACACGACCACGACGAGAACCGTCCCTGCCGCGCGAGCGGGTCGGCTCAGCGAAGGAGCATCGTGTCCGCCAAGAAGCCCGACCCCCGAAATGCCGCCGAGAAGCTCGTCGACAAGGCCGAGAAGGTCGCCGACGACCTCACCGACGCCCTCTCGCCCGGCGGCGACGTCGTCCCCGGCGCGCCCGGCTCGGAGCCGCCGAGCGTCGACGAGCCCACCGAACCCACCGATCCCCTGCCGCCCAAGCCGGACCAGAAGGGCGCCACCCCGCACAGCCCCACAGGCGCGCCGTCCAAGGACAGCGAAGACGCGCAGCGTCAGCAGGGCGCGTACCTCACCACCGCCCAGGGCGCCCGGTTGTCCGACACCGACCACTCGCTCAAGGCCGGCCGCCGCGGACCCGTGTTGCTGCAGGACCACCACCTGCGCGAGAAGATCATGCACTTCGACCACGAGCGCATCCCCGAGCGCGTGGTCCACGCCCGCGGCGCCGGCGCGCACGGCGTCTTCCGCGCCAACGGCGCCGCCGCCAGCGTGTGCAAGGCCGGCGTATTCGCCGAGGGCAAGGAGACCGAGGTCTTCGTCCGTTTCTCCACCGTGCTGGGCAACCGCGGCTCCGCCGACACCGTCCGCGACACCCGCGGGTTCGCGACCAAGTTCTACACCGACGAGGGAACCTGGGACCTGGTCGGCAACAACATCCCGGTGTTCTTCATCCAGGACGCCATCAAGTTCCCCGACGTCGTCCACGCCGCCAAGCCGCACCCGGACCGCGAGATCCCTCAGGCCCAGAGCGCGCACGACACCTTCTGGGACTTCGTCTCCCTGCACACCGAGGCGCAGCACCACACCCTGTGGAACATGTCCGACCGCGGCATCCCGCGCTCGTACCGGATGATGGAGGGCTTCGGCGTCCACACCTTCCGGCTCATCAACGACGCCGGTGAGACGAACCTGGTGAAGTTCCACTGGAAGCCCCACCTCGGCGTCCACTCGCAGGTGTGGGAAGAAGCCCAGATCACCGGCGGCATGGACCCGGACTTCCACCGCCGCGACCTGGCCGACGCCATCGAGGCCGGTGCCTTCCCCAAGTGGGACCTCGGCATCCAGGTCTTCCCCGACACCGTCGACGAGAACGGCGTCAGCGAGATGTTTCACGGCATCGACCTGCTCGACCCGACCAAGATCGTGCCGGAGGAGCTCGCACCGGTGCAGGTCATAGGCACCATGGAACTCAACGGCAACGTCAAGAACTTCTTCGCCGAGACCGAGCAGGTCGCGTTCCACCCGGGTCATCTCGTGCCGGGCATCGACGTCACCAACGACCCGCTCCTGCAGGGCCGGTTGTTCTCCTACCTGGACACCCAGCTCACCCGCCTGGCCGGGCCGAACTTCGGGCAGATCCCCATCAACCGCCCGCACGCCCCGGTCAATGACATGCTCCGGGACGGCTTCCATCAGCAGGCCGACCACGTGGGAGTGGCCCCGTATCAGCCCAACTCCCTCGACGGAGGCTGCCCTTTCATGGCGGGCACCACCGATGGCGCTCTGGTCGAGGTGGCTCAGGAGATCGCCGACGCGCAGATCGAGCGCCGGTCTCCCGCGACGTTCGACGACCACTTCTCGCAGGCCACGCTGTTCTACACCAGTCTCACCGAGGTGGAGAAGGAGCACGTCGCCGAGGCGTACACCTTCGAACTGGGCAAATGCTACGAGGAGGCCGTCAAGGTACGGCAAGTCGAGAAGCTCGCCCACATCGACCACGACCTGGCAGTCACCGTCGCGGCCGGGCTGGGCCTTCCCGCGCCCGCGAAGGTGCCCGTCGCCGAGGTCGTTACCAGCCCGGCGCTGTCCCAAATCGGGAGAGAGTGGCCCTCCGACGGGCGCCAGATCGGCATACTCGTCACGGAGAACTCCGACCCCGCCGTGGTCAAGGAGCTCGAGCAGGCCGTGTTCGGCGACGACATGGTCCCGCTCGTGATCGGCCCGGTCGGCGGCCGGCTGGGCGAGGGTGAGCCCGACGCGACGGTCGCGGTCTCGCGGACCTATCTCACGCAGCGGTCCATCGAGTTCGACGCCCTCGTCGTCGTGGACCTCCCCGCCCACCCGAGGACGGACATCCTCATCAGTGAGATGTTCCGCCACAAGAAGGCGATGGCCACCCTGGTGCCGGTCGACCGCTACGTCGACTTCGGCCTGGCCTCGGACACCCCGGGCGTCGTGGCAGTGGACGCGGCGGCCGACGTGCTGCCCGCACTGAAGCCGCTGCTGGCCGCCCACCGTGTGTGGGAGCGGCCCGACCCGGCGCGGGTCTGAGGGACGGTCTCCAACGGGCCGGTGCCCGGGGTAGCGTCGCCCGCATGACGGACAGTGAGAAGCACGGCCAGTCCGACGGCGATGCGACCCCCGGGCGCCGGCTCGAAGCCCGGCGGGTCATCCCCGCTCCTCCGCAAGAGGTGTTCGCCGTGCTGTGCGACCCCGACGGACACGTGGCGATCGACTCCTCCGGGATGCTCCAGTCGGCCGAGGGCGCGCAGGTCACGGCGGTCGACGACCGGTTCGTGGTCCACATGGACCGCGAGTCGCTCGGCGACTACGACCTCGGGCACTACGACGTCACCGTGATCATCACCCGCTTCGATCCCGGCGCGGAGATCGCCTGGACCATCGACGGCGCCATCAAGCCCCCGATCGGCCACACGTACGGGTACCGTCTCACCCCGGTCGAGGAGGGCTCCGCCACCGAGGTCATCAGCTACTACGACTGGTCCGAGGCGCACCCGGAGTGGCGTGACTCGGGCGTCCTGCCGGTGCTCGACGCCTCGGCGCTCAAAGCCACGCTCGGCATCCTCGAGCGGGCCGTCCGGAGGGGGTACGTCCGTGGCTGAGTCACGACCACAAGAGATCTACGTCGAGCGTGACGGCATGGAACTGCGCGCCGTCGACACGGGCCCGGCGGACGGCGAGCCGGTCGTGCTCCTGCACGGCTTCCCGCAGCGCGCCTCCAGCTGGGATCGTGTCACGCCGCTGCTGCATGCCGACGGACTGCGGTCGATCGCGCTCGACCAGCGCGGCTACTGCGCCTCCGCCCGGCCCCGCGGGCGGCGTGCCTACCGGATCTCGGAGCTGGTGGGCGACGTGATCGCCCTGCTCGACACCGCCGGTCTGGCCGACGCCCACGTGGTGGGGCACGACTGGGGCGCCGCCGTCGCGTGGGGCCTCGCCGGTAACCACCCCGAGCGTGTCCGGTCGCTGACCGCGGTCTCGGTCCCGCACCCGGCGGCGTTCCTCAAGGCGATGGTGGTCTCCGACCAGCTGCTGCGGTCCTGGTACATGGGCTTCTTCCAACTGCCGCTGCTGCCGGAGCTGATCCTCACCTCGGCCGGGCCGCTGCCCGCCCGGGCGCTGGCCGGGATGGGGATGACCCGGGAGATGATCGAGCGCTACCGCGCGGAGATGGTCACCGACGGCGCCGTCCGCGGCGGCCTGGGCTGGTACCGCGCACTGCCCTTCGCCTCGCCCCGGGGCGCGACCGCGCGGGTGCGGGTGCCCACGACCTTCGTGTGGAGCGACAACGACGCGGCGCTCGGCCGCGGCGGCGCCGAACTCACCGAGCGGTACGTGGACGCCGACTACCGGTTTCTCGAGATGAACGGGGTCAGCCACTGGATCCCCGACGAGCGGCCCGTCGAGCTGGCGGAGGCGATCGTCGCTCGCGCCCGCGACGCGGTCTAGGTGTGATGTCCAGGGAGGTTGTCCCGACTCGCGTTGGTGAGTTCGGCTGACAGGTGAAGGCCTCCGGTTGTGAAGTGGAGCTGTCTAGTTCTTCGCTTCACAAACCAGGAGGCCTTCGTGTCCCACGCTAACGCGACCTTGACCCCGCGTACCCGTTTGCGGTTGGCAAAGCTGATCGTCGACGACAAATGGACCTACGCCGCGGCAGCAAAAATGTTCATGGTCGCGCCCCGCACGGCTAAGAAATGGGCTGACCGATACCGGTCCGAAGGCCCAGCTGGCATGGCCGACCGCAGCTCCAAGCCCCGCACGAGTCCGAACCGCACCCGCCCTGAGATGGTGCGCAAGATCGTGCGACTGCGCTGGCGAAACCGACTCGGTCCGATCCAGATCGGCGGCCGGCTCGGCATCCCGGCCTCGACCGTGCACGCGGTACTCGTGCGCTGCCGGATCAACCGACTCTCGCGAATCGACCGGGTCACCGGTGAACCCCTGCGCCGCTACGAACACCAGCGGCCCGGCTCACTGATCCATGTCGATGTCACCAAGTTCGCCAACATCCCCGACGGTGGCGGCCACCGCTTCGTCGGCCGGCCACAGGGCGGAAAGAACGCCAGAGCCACGGCCCACCGCACCGGCGAACGAGGACGTCACTACAGGCCCAAAATCGGGACCGCATACGTGCACACCGTCATCGACGACTACTCCCGCGTGGCCTACGCCGAGATCCACACCGACGAAAAAGGCGCCACGGCCGTCGGCGTCCTTGAACGCGCGGTGGCCTGGTTCGCCGACCGAGGCGTCACCGTAGAGCGGGTGCTCTCCGACAACGGCTCGGCCTACATTTCTCACGATTGGCGCAAGGCCTGCATGAACCTAGGAATCACCCACAAGCGCACCCGGCCCTACCGGCCTCAGACCAACGGCAAGATCGAGCGATTCCACCGCACCCTCGGCGACGGCTGGGCCTACGCCCGCTTCTATGACTCCACCGAAGCCCGCAACTCACGACTACCGTCCTGGCTGCACTTCTACAATCACCACCGAGCCCACTCCGCCCTCGGAGGCCAGCCACCGGTCACCCGACTGACCAACCTCCCTGGACATCACATCTAGGCGCGCGTCAGTCGTCGTCGGATGCCCACGGCGGCGGGATCGCGGCCGCCACGGCCGCGGCCAGCAGGGCCATCGCCCCGCCGAACACCAGCCCTGTGCGGAGCCCGAGCTCGGAGGGGACGAACAGGCCCTCGAAGTCGGTGGACATCTGGGTCAGGATCACGCCGAGTACGGCCGCCGAGGTGGTGGTGCCGATCGACCGCATGAGTGTATTGACGCTGTTCGCCGACCCCATCTCCGTCCGCGGGACCGATGCCATGATCAGCGCCGGCATCGCCCCGTACGCGAGACCGACGCCCGCGCTGATAACGATGCCGGTGGTCATGACACCCCACGTGGAGCCCATGAGGAACAGTCCGGCGAAGTACCCGGCGGAGATGACGAGCGCACCCAGGATCAAGGTGGTCTTGGGGCCGCGGTTGTTGATGAGTCGGCCGCTGATCGGGGAGACCGCCATCATCGCCAGCCCGGCGGGGGCGCTCCACAGGCCCATCGCGACCATCGACTGCCCCAGGCCGTGCCCTGTGGCGATCGGCAACTGCAGGATCTGCGGCAGGATCAACAGCTGCGCGTACAGTCCCATCCCCACGGTGACCGAGGCGATGTTGGTCATGAGCACAGGGCGACGGGCGGCCACGCGCAGGTCAACGATCGGCGAGCGGTGCCGCAGCACCCACAGACCCCAGACCGGGAAGGCGACCGCGGCGAGCAGGAACAGGCCCAGCGTGAGCGGCGAGGCCCAGCCCCAGTCCGCCCCCTTGGACACCGCCAGCAGCAGCGCGACCAGCCCCACTCCCAGGCCGAGCGCGCCGATCAGATCCAGCGTGCCGTCCGGCTTGGCCGCGGGAAGAGTCTTGAGCCGGACGGCCATCAGCAGCATGATCCCCAGGCCCATGATCGCCGAGCCCCAGAACATCCACTGCCAGGACCCGTACTGGGCCAGCGCGGCGGCGGCCGGCAGCCCGAGCGCGCCGCCCACCCCGAGCGAGGAACTCATCAGCGCGATAGCGGGTCCCAGTCGCGCGGGCGGGAGGATCTCCCGCATGGCCGCGATACCGATCGGGATCACGCCGATCCCTACGCCCTGCAGCGCGCGGCCGATGAGCATCGCCCATAGTGATCCCGAGAGAGCGCAGAGCACAGAGCCGAGCACCATGACCGCCGTGCAACCGATCAGGACGTACTTCTTCGGGTAGAGGTCCCCGAGGCGTCCCATGACCGGTCCCGCTACCGCGCCGGCGAGCAGGGTGATGGTCACGACCCACGAGGCGTTGACGGCGCTGGTGTTCAGGATCGAGGGCAGCAGGGCCAGCAGCGGGATGACCAGCGTCTGACTGAGCGAGACGACGATCCCGCCGAACGCCAGGACCACGACGAGGCGGTTGTCGTCTCGCCGGGCGGCATCCGCGCCGCGCACCTGTGCACTCATCCCGTGTCCTTCCGAAGCCCTTCGTCGGACATTACAGACAGGTGTTGAATCCGTTCTAATCCCTGATTCGTGGGGACGGTGACCGTTCCGATACCCGTCCGTGCTTGTCCGAGCAGAGACGCACTGACATGGTCACGGAGATGACCACCACCGATATGACCCGACGCCCCACCCGCCGGCGTCCCGCTTCCGCGGGGCCCCTCGCCGTCGCCGCGACCGTCGCCCTGGCCACGGCCGTCATGATCCCGGCCAACGCGAATGCTCAGGACTCCTCGGCCATCCCCGAGCTGTTCCCCGCCCAGAACCGCCTCGTCGCCCTGGGCGGGTCCCCCACCGGACAGTGCTTCGGTGCCGTCTCCACCTCGATAAATCCCGACGCCTACCCCAACTCCGCTTCCGTCGGCTGGGCGTTCGGCGTCCTCGGGGTGGGGCCCTGCGATCTCACGGTGACCTTGTCCTGGAAGAACCTGGACACGGGCGCCACCGGCGAGAAGACCGCCCACGTTCCGGCCCCGCGGATCTCCGGCGGCGTCCCGGACCCGATCAACCACCCCTACGAGGCGATCATGAACACCGGTGGCGGGCCGATCGAGTACACCCTGACCACCGACGGCGGCGCCGTCGCGGGCCCGATCACCATCACCACCCCGGCATACACCGGCTGATCCGACCCGCCGGGCCCGACCGGCCCGCTCCAGGCGCAGCGAATCAGCCGAGCAGTGCCTGCCCGGCCAGACGCCAGTCCGCCACCGGCGGGACCAGCACGTTCTCGCCAAGCACCTGCACGAGCACGGTCGAGGCGCCGGCATCGAGATGCTCCTGCACCCGCGCCCGCGTGGCCTCCAGCCCGCGCGTGACCAGCGCCGCCCTGAGCCGGTCGCTGCCCCCGCGCACGTAGTCGGACTCATCGAACCCCTGCCGGGTCCACGAGTTCCGATAGTTCGGCAGACCCGTGTAGACGTTCAGGTGGTCGTGGGCGCGGGACCGCCAGAGCTCGTCGTCATCGTCGACCCCCTCGGCCACCACCGCGGCGGTCTCCACGACCAGGGCCGGGCCGTCGTCGGCGGTCCCGCCGAGGATCTCGCGCGCCTGGGCGGTGTGCTCGGGCAACGTCAGGTACGGGTGCGCGCCGGCGGTGCGGTCGCGCGCCAACTCCAGCATCTTCGGGCCCAGCGCGGCGAGCACGACCGGCGGCATCACGTCCTCACCCGCGGCGAGCGCGCGCGTGCCGTCGAGTGCGTCGAGGTACTCGCGCATCGCCGCGAGCGGTCGGCCGTAGAGGTGCCCGCGATGCCGCTCGACCAGCGGCGCGTGCGAGACGCCCAGACCCAGCACGAACCGGCCCGGGTGGAGCGCTTCGAGCGTGCGGGCGGCCGCGCCGGCTGCGGAGGCGTCGCGGCCGTAGATGTTGGCGATGCCGGTGCCGATCACCATGCGTCGCGTCGCGCCGAGATACATCTGGGCGGCGGTGAACGCCTCCCGGCCCACGGCCTCGCCGAACCAGAGCGAGCCCCAGCCCTGGTCATCGAGCTCGCCGAGGACATCGGGGAGCTGCGCGGGCGTCAGACCCTCGAGGGAGCCGGTCCACAGTCCGACGCGACCCAACTGGCCGCGGCCGGCGGGACGGCCCGCGCTGCTGGCGGTGGTGCTGGCGGTCGGGTCAAGGTTGCCACTCATATCCCAGAGTGTGCCGGACTTGGACGGCCGTCTGGGCCAAACGCCCGCGGCCACCACGGGGCCGGTCCAGACTGGCCGGGAACGTGTTGCAGAACAGCACCGAGGAGACGAGACGCCGATGTACGAGTGGTCCGAGACCGACCTGATGATCCGCGACGCCGTGCGGGCCTTCATCGACAAGGAGATCCGCCCGAACCTCGACGCGTTGGAGAGCGGCGAGATCCCGCCGTATCCGACCATTCGGAAGTTGTTCGCCGAGTTCGGAATCGACGCCATGGCACGCGACGGTGTGGAGAAGATGCTGGCCCGGGAGCGGGCAAAGGCCTCCGGTGAGGACGACGACGACAACGCCGCCGGCACCTCCGACACCGAGCGCGGTGGCGGTGCCTTCGAGGGGCAGGACTCGCTGATGGCCGTGGTGACCAGCGAGCTGGCCGGGGTGTGCATGGGACTGGTGTCGGCGCTCGGGGTGAGTCTCGGGCTGGGGGCCACGACCATCATGTCGCGGGGGACGCTGGCACAGAAGGAGCGCTGGCTGCCGGGGATCGTGACCATGGAGAAGGTGGCCTCGTGGGCCATCACCGAGCCGGACTCGGGCTCGGACGCGTTCGGCGGGATGCGGACCTACGTGCGGCGCGACGGCGAGGACTACATCCTCAACGGCCAGAAGACGTTCATCACCAACGGCCCGTACGCGGACGTGATGATCGTCTACGCCAAGCTCGACGAGGGCGCCGCGGGCGGTTCGTCCGGAGGCACGTCTGCTGAGGACAAGCGCAATCGCAAGGTCCTCACCTTCGTACTGGACAAGGGCATGGAAGGGCTGACCCAGAGTGCGCCTTTCGCCAAAATGGGACTGCACAGTTCCCCCACCGGCGAGCTGTTCTTCAACGACGTCCGCCTGGGCCGCGACCGGCTGCTCGGCGAGTCGGAGGAGGGCCGCGGCGGGGACGGGCGCGAGTCGGCGCGGTCGAGCTTCACCGCCGAGCGGACGGGCGTGGCGATCATGGCGCTCGGGATCATCGAAGAGTGCCGCCGGCTGTGCATCGACTACGCGCGTGAGCGGACGCTGTGGGGCCAGGAGATCGGGAAATTCCAGCTCATCCAGCTCAAGCTCGCCAAGATGGAAATCGCGCGGATCAACGTCCAGAACATGGTCTTCCACTCGATCGAGCGCGCCCGGGCAGGGAAGCCGCTGTCGCTGGCGGAGGCGTCGGCGATGAAACTGTACTCGTCCGAGGCGGCCACGGACGTGGCGATGGACGCCGTGCAGCTGTTCGGCGGCAACGGTTACATGGCCGAGTACCGGGTGGAGCAGCTGGCCCGCGACGCCAAGTCGCTGATGATCTACGCGGGCAGCAACGAGATCCAGGTGACCCACATCGCCAAGGGGCTGCTGGCGCGGTGAGACCGTCGGCTACCGTCGAGCGCTTTTCCTCACCGTAATCTCGCGTCGACACCGATAACCAGACCTTATGTAAAGTTATGTCTTAGAATTACGACCTGCCGCTCCGGGTTTCCGCTTGGGGAATCTTTTTGCCGCCCACGTACGCAGGTCGACCGAGGTCAGGCCGAGTGGTGCCGCCGATCGAGTGGTAGCTGAGCCTGCGTTTGTACCTGGGCGCGGCAAGCTCCCTCTCATTGCGGGTCAGCACAACCGTCGCGTCCACGTCGCGCACGATCATTGGTCCCAGGTCTCCCCTCGCACACTTCATCCAAAGATCCCACCCGGCTCACCTCACCCGCCAAGCACCGGGAAGGACATCGTGCACGGGGTCTCCACCACGTACGACGGGTCCAGGGCGTGCAGCACGTGGGCTATCGCCGCGGGGTTGAACGGGATGCTCAAGTGCTCCGTGAAGTTCGTCGCGCACGCGTCCTGCAGGCGGATATTGGTCACGTCTGGACCCGATGGGAGCCACGGGTCGGTGACCGGCAGAAAACCACTGACCCACGGGGTGACGATCCAGTCGCGGTCGGTGGCGATCACCGTGTAGCTGGGGCCCGGCGTGACCCCACCCTCGTTGAGGCGGCGGATCAGCTCCGAGTCGGTCCTCTGCTCCGCGATCGCCGGACCCAGCGCCGCGAACAGGACCTCGTTGAACGGCGGGGTGGTGAGCAGCCCCCAGAACGACGTCCCGTGATTGTCGGGCGCCAAGCCGACCAGGTTCGCGACCTTGTCCGCCCCCTCCAGGTACTTGATGTATAGGCGCGGCATCATCCCGCCCTGCGAGTGGCCGATGATGTCCACCTTCTCGGCGCCGGTCTGATCGAGGACGCCGTCGACGAAGTCGGCGAGTTGCCGAGCGGACTCCATCACCGGCCCGGTGCCGCCGACCTTGAACGACCCCGGTGCCCCCGGACGCCACGCCTCGACCTCCTGCCCGTAGTTGAGGGTGAACACGCAGTGACCGGCGTTGCGCAGCACCGGCGCCAGCGCCCACCAGTTGAAGGTCCGATTCTCGAGCGTGCCGTGGACCAGCACCACCGGCCGGGGATGCTCGGGTGTGAGGACGCAGCCGGGGTCGTCGGCACCTGGTGGCGGGGTATCCGGATTGAGCGCCGCGTTGGCCAGGGCATCGACTATCGAGAAGTTGGTGGGGAACGGACCGTCGGGCAGCGAGGCGACGAGTTCCGGCGCGGCCACGCTGCCCGTGCTTCCGGTGAACGGCTGCGGCCCGGACCCCTGTGCTGACGCTGCCGGTGCGGCGGACGCCGCGATGACTACCGACAGGATGGCCGTCAGCCACCGAGCCGGTGGCCCGGATCGGGCTCGGCGGGAAGAAGATTTCATTGACTGTCCTCACTGTGCTCCGCGCCGACCCGGGACCTCATCCCGGCCCTGCACGGACGACTATGTCTCGGACGGTACTACCGATTGGCCGGCGCGTAGGCGGTCACGACCGCAGACCCGCCAAGGCCGATATTGTGCTGAAGTGCGACCCGCGCACCCTCCACCTGACGCTGATCCGCGGTGCCACGCAGCTGCCACGTCAGTTCCGCGCACTGCGCCAGCCCCGTGGCCCCCAGCGGATGGCCCTTGGAGATCAGACCGCCGGACGGGTTGACCACCCAACGGCCCCCATAGGTGGTCTCACCCCGGTCGACGAGGTGATGACCCTCCCCTTCCGCGGCGAGACCGAGCGCCTCATAGGTCAGCAGCTCGTTAGGCGCGAAGCAGTCGTGCAACTCGATGACATCGACATCATCAGGGGTGAGCCCTGACTGCTCGTAGACCTGCCGGGCGGCGGTCCTGCTCATATCGGCACCCACCAGACTGATCATGCTGCGATCAGCGAACGTCGACGGCAGGTCACTGACCAGCGCCTGCCCGACGATCTCGACCGCCTGATCCCCCAGCGAATGCTCCTCGACGAACCGCTCACTGGCCAGCACGGCCGCGCCGGATCCGTCCGATGTCGGCGAACACTGGGAACGCGTGAGGCCTGCCTCGGCGTAGATCATTTTGTCGTTCTGGATCTGATCGACACTCAGTGCGTCCTGGAACTGCGCGTACGGGTTGTTGACCGAATGACGATGGTTCTTCTCGGCGATCTTCACGAAGTGCTCCGGCGAGGAACCGTATTTGTCGTTGTGCTCCAGGCCGGCGGCGCCGAACATCCACGGCGCGGGCGGGAACGCCATCTCACGCAGCTCCGCCATCGCCTCGAGGTGCCGCCCCATGGGCGCCGCCCGATCATCGGACCCCATGGACAACGAACCCGACTGCATCTTCTCGAACCCAAGCGCCAGAGTGCAGTCCGCGAGCCCGCCGCGGATGGCCTGGGCCGCGAGGAACAGGGCCGAGGAGCCGGTCGAGCAATTGCTGTTGACGTTAAACACCGGTACCCCGGTCAGTCCGAGCTCGTAGACCGCGCGGTGGCCCGAGCAGGAGTCGCCGAAACAGTAGCCGGCGTAGGCCTGCTGGATGCGGTCGTACTCGATCCCGGCGTCCTGAAGTGCGGCAGTGCCCGATTCGCGTGCCATGTCCGGGTAGTCCCAGCCCTGGCGGCGGCCCGGCTTCTCGAACTTCGTCAGTCCGACACCGACGACGTAAACCTTGTTGCTCATAGCGCTCCTCGAGTTCCTTCTGCGTTGATGAGGGGAGATGTCGGGCGGGGCGGGTCAGTGGGCGACCTCGGCCGCCCCGTCCTTGATCACGACGGACCCGTCCTGGGCGGCGGTCTCGAAGGCCCAAGAACCGTCGCCCGCCCTCCACAGGCGAGTCGTTATCGTGCTGCCCGGGAAGGCGGGGGCGCTGAACCGCACAGCCAGTCGCGTGAGGCGGGAAGGATCGTCCGGGCACGCCGCCTGCACCGCGGCCCGCGAGACGAACGCCATCGTGCACAGTCCGTGGATGATGATCCCCGGCAATCCGACGGATTTCGCGAACTCCGCGTCCGTATGGATAGGCATCGTATCGCCGGACGCCTCCGCATACCGGTAGGTCTGGTCCTCGTCGAAGGTCTGGACCACCTCGGCGTCGCAGGCCCGGTCGCGGAGCGCAGGGTCCAGCTGATGCTGCGGCGCCTCCACACCGTGGCCGCCCGAGAGGCGGCCTCCACGGAAGAACCCGGAGAAGTACTGCTCGTTGACCAGAGCGCCGGCCGGGTCGGTGGTCTCCACATAGGTGGTCACCACGACCCCCGACGAGCGTCCATGGATGCCCACGACCTTCGCGCGGCAGTGCAGCTCGTCGCCGGCGGTGATCTGGCGGGTGTAGCGCATCTCCTGCTCGCCATGCAGGATCTTCATCTGCAGCTCGCCGGGCACCGCCTCCATGGTCGTCCGAGCCATCGTCTGGAACACCGGCACCACGGCGTACACCGGCGGAGCGACATCCCCCGAGGCATGTGCGGGGTGGTCGTCATTGGTCGCCGCCGCGAAGGCCGCGATGTGCTCGCGGGTGGCGTGGAAGACCACGGTGTCGCTCCACTGCTCGAGCAGGTCGAACCGGAACTCGTGATCAGAATCGGTCACCGCAAAGCCTCTCGTCTGTACTGCGCATCCTGTTGTCGACGGGGACGTTACGTAGGATGTGGATCAGTGCGAATGACCTCCGTTCGCGAAATCACTGACCGAAACGGTCCGACTGCAGGAGACATGGTGGCCACGCCACGCACGTTGCCGGCGAGGTTCCTGAGAGCCGCGTCCAGAACCGTCGAGCTGCGCGGGTACGATCTCGATTCCTGGCTGCGCACCCTCGGCGTGGACCCCAGTCTCCTGTTCGACGACCGGTCCAGGATCACCATCGACCAGGCCTCGGCGATGATCCGGGAACTGTGGGCGCTGACCGGGGACGAGCTGTTCGGCCTCGGGCCGCGCAAGGCCCCCCGCGGTACTTTCCGGATGCTGAGCCTGGCGGTGCTGAGCGCACCAGATCTGGGCGCGGTCCTCGAGAGGTGGAGCCAGTTCAGCAGGGTCATCCCGGGGCTCTCCGAGATGTCCCTGCACCACAGCGACGATGACGTCCGGGTGGAGATCGAGATCGACCCCGAGCGCGATCCGACCCACTTCATGGTCGACATCAGTCTCGCGGTGACGGTGCGGTTCCTGGGCTGGCTCATCGGCCGGCGCCTCGTCTTTGACCAGGTCATGCTGCCGTACCCCACGCCGGAGCATCCGCAGGACTACGAGATCATCTTCGGGCCCAATGTCCACTTCGACCAACCCACCGCGGCGTTCGTCCTACGGAGCACGATGCTCAGTCTGCCGACGGTGCGAGATGAGGAAGCCGTCGAGCAGTGGTTGCGACAGTCCCCACGGGACCTGCTCACCTCCCGGGAGCACGACCTGTCCGTGGCCGGCCAGGTCCGGCATCTGCTCGAGAGAGGACTGCATGGCCAGTGGATGGACGCCGACGAGGTGGCCAGGAGACTGACCATGAGCACCCAGCACCTACGGCGCGTCCTGCGCGACGAAGGGACGTCGATGTCCAAGCTCAAAGAGGAGCTGCTGCGTGATGCGGCGATCGCCAGCCTCGTGCGCGGCGACGAGTCCATCACCGCATTGTCCTACCGGCTCGGGTTCTCCGAACCGTCCGCCTTCTACCGGGCGTTCAAGCGGTGGACCGGAAACGCCCCCGGCTCCTACCGTCCGGGATCGGACGAGTAAGAGCCGGGGGCCGGCGGGGGCAGCTGCCTCCGCCCGGTCATCCCTGCAAAGCAGCCCGCAGTTTGTGCTTGAGGATCTTGCCCGACGCGTTACGAGGGATCTCCCCGACGATGAGGTCGTGGGGGATCTTGTAGTGGGAAATCTTGTCAGTACAGAAGTCCTGGAGCTCGGCGAGTGTCAATGTCGCCCCGTCGCGCAGAGTGACCTGGGCGACGATGCTCTCGCCGTAGGTCTCGTGCGGGCGGGCGACCACCGCCACGTCCACCACGTCGGGATGCGCGGCGACTGCCGATTCGACCTCCACCGAGTAGACGTTCCGTCCTCCGGTGATGATGAGGTCCTTGAGCCTGTCCACCAACGTCATGTACCCGTCCGCGTCGACCTGGGCCAGGTCCCCGGTGTGCAGCCACCCGTCGCGAATGGTGTCGGCGGTCTGCTCGGGCTTGTTCCAGTAGCCCTTCATTATGGTCTCGCCCCGCAGGACCAGCTCCCCCACCTCACCCGCCGGCACGGGGTCACCGTCGGGATCCACGACCTTCGCCTCGAGGAACATCGTCGGCTGGCGGCCACTCGCGCTGGGCCGCGCCTTGACCTGCTCGCAGGTGGCGTAGATGCCGCCCGGTCCGCCCTCGGTCTGACCGCACAGCTGCATGAGGTCCACATGCGGCAGGGCCCGGGTGAGCGACTCCACGGCGCTGGCCGGCATCGGGGCCGCCCCGAACAGGGCCGTGCGCAGCGATGACAGGTCCCGATCAGCCATTCCGGAGAGCATGAGGAACTGGAACATCGTCGGGACGCCAAACATCATGGTGATCTTCTCGGTCTCCAGAGCATCGAGCACCGGGCCAGGATCGAACCCGGGCAGAACCACGTGGGTGACTCCCAGGAGCGTGCCGGGAACGAGCATGATGCACAGCTCTGCAGCGTGGTACAGCGGAGCCACGTGCAGGAACCTGTCCCCCGCCCTCATACCGGTGACGCCCGCACACCCCACCCCCACCCAGATGGTCCGATGGTGATCGAACAGTGCGCCCTTGGGTTTGCCGGTGGTACCCGAGGTGTAGAGGATCAGCGAGTCGTCGGCCTCGGTCGGGACATCCTCGAACGGGTCGTCAGTTTCCGGGCCGGCCAGCTCCGCCAACGAGGGATCTGTTCCGCCGGGCGTCAGAGAGACCGTATGCGCGGTCGTGGAGGGGAAGTGTGGCCTGGCGCCGTCGACGGCGGAGGCCAGCGACAGGTCATAGGCCAGCACTTTCGCCCCGGAGTCCTCCAGGAGATACTGCAGTTCAGGGGGCGCCGACGCCGGGTTGATAGGGACCACGATCGCGCCGACACGTGACGCCGCGTAGAACGCCACGATGAATCGGTCGGAGTTGGTGCCCATGAGCGCGAACCGGTCGCCCCGCCCCAACCCCAGTCTGGACAGTGCGTGGGCGGTGCGGTCGACCTCGGCGTCGAGCTCGGCGTAGGTGAAGTGGACGTCCGCGTACCGGATCGCGACACTGTCCGGGACGCGCCGGGCTGTGGCCCGGAGGGTGCCTGGGATGGTCTTCATGGCGGTCGTCCTCGTCAGATCATGAACCCGCCGCCGCAGACCAGGGTCTGCGCGCTGACGTAGTTCGAGTCGGGGGTGCAGAACATGTACACCGCGCCGGCGGCTTCCTCGGGGGTACCACCGCGGCCGAGGGGGATCATCGATTCCATCGCGGCGAGCAGGTCCGGGTTGACCCCCACCTTGATCTCGCGGCCGGCCACGTCGATGGTTCCGTCACCGTCGGCCGGGACCTCGGTCAGGCGGGTCTTGATCATGCCGAAGGCGACCGTGTTGACGGTGACGTTGTAGCGGCCCCACTCCTTGGCCAGCGTCTTGGTCAGGCCGGTGATCCCGGCCTTGGCCGCGGAGTAGTTCGCCTGTCCGGCGTTGCCGCCCAGGCCGGCGACGGAGGAGATGTTGACGACCTTGCGGCACGGGACCGGCTCGCCCTGTTCGCGCGCCGCCTTGACCGAGGCCGCGATGACCGGCTGGGCCGCGCGCAGGATCCGGAACGGCGCCTTGAGGTGGACGTCGAGGATCGCGTCCCACTGGTCGTCGGACATCTTCTGGATGACGCTGTCCCAGGTGTACCCGGCGTTGTTGACGATAATGTCGAGTCCACCGAGTTCGTCGACGGCGGTACCCACGAACCGTTCGGCGAATCCCTCGTCGGTGACGCTGCCGACACATGCCACTGCTCGTCCGCCCGCCTCGGTGATCGCGGCGACCGTCTCGTGGGCCGGGCCCTCATCGAGGTCGTTGACGACGACGCCGGCGCCCTCCGAGGCCAACTTCATGGCGATTTCCCGGCCGATCCCGCGGCCCGAGCCGGAGACGATTGCAGCCTTACCGTCGAGTGTTCCCATGTCATTCCATCCTGTTCTGTAGCGGATCTGCAGGTCGCGCAACCGTCAGGCGACGGTCGCGGAGGCGAGGAGCAGAGCGGTCTCGGGTTCGGAGAACCCCCACTGCTGCAGGGTCTGTGCCACATCGCGCCCGCGATCGTCCGCGGCCACGGGGGTGGCGGGAGTGGATCTGCTGAAGCGTGGCGCCGGGGCGGGTTGGACGACACCGCCGAGTTCTATGAAGGACCCGCGGGCCTTGTGGTGTGGATGCTCCGGCGCCTCCCACGGGGACAGCACCGGGGTCACGCAGGCGTCGGAGTCGGCGAACAGCTCGGCCCACTCATCGCGGGTTTGCCCGGCGAAGACCTCCTGGAGGAGGCTGCGCCAGTCATCCCATCCTGCAGGGTCGTGCTGCCCGGGAAGGTCCCGGTCATCGATCCCGAGGGTCGAGACGAGCTCGGCGAAGAACTGGGGTTCCACGCACCCCACTGCCACGAACCGGTCGTCCGCACAGCGGTAGGTGTCGTAGAACGGGGCGGCGCCGTCGAGCATATTGGTGCCCGGAACCTCATTCCACATCCCGTGGGCGTGCATTCCGCGCAGGAACGCCGAGTAGAGCGAGGTGCCGTCGACCATCGCCGCATCGACGACCTGCCCCTTGCCCGATCGTTGACGCTCGACGAGGGCGGCCACGATGCCCAGAGCCATGACCATTCCGCCGCCGGCGAAGTCGGCGAGCAGGTTCATCGGTGCCGCCGGACGCTCACCATTCCTGGCCAGGGGCTCGAGTAGCCCGGCCAGGGCGAGGTAGTTGATGTCGTGACCGGCTCTGTCCCGGAGCGGGCCGTCCTGACCCCAGCCCGTCATCCGCGCGTAGACCAGCCTCGGGTTCGCCTCGATGAGCGCGTCCGGCCCCACCCCAAGACGTTCTGCCACGCCGGGCCGGAACCCTTCCACGAAGACGTCCGCGTCGGCCGCCAGCCGGTGTACCGCCCGGACGCCCTCGGTGGTCTTCAGGTTGACCGCGACCGTGCTGCGTCCGCGGTCGAGCGGGCCCGCCGGTGGCGTGATCGCCGCGCTGCCTCCCAGGCGGTCCACCCGGATGACCTCGGCTCCCATGTCCGCGAGCATCATGCAGCCGAACGGGGCAGGTGCGAGGCTTGCCAGCTCGACAACCCGGATTCCCTTAAGTGGTCCCATCGTCATGTCCAGTCCTCACCAGTGCCGTCTGCGGTCTCACAACGACCGGGAGATGATTTCCTTCATAATTTCGTTCGTTCCGCCGTAGATCTTCTGGATTCGCGAGTCCGCGAAAATCTTTGAGATCGGGTACTCGTCCATGTACCCGTAGCCTCCGAAGAGCTGCAGACACCGGTCGGCGATGATGTTCTGCTGTTCGGTCAGCCACCATTTCGCCATCGCCGCCGTGTCGGCATCCAGCTCTCCGGCCAGATGCAGCCCCACGCACTCATCGAGGAAACTGCGGGCGACCCTCACCACGGTCGCGCATTCCGCGAGCGTGAAGCGGGTGTTCTGGAAATCGAAGACGGTCTTGCCGAACGCCTTACGTTCCTTCGTGTACGCGACGGTCAACTCGACGGCCTTCTCCATCGTGGCCACGGCGCTGACGCCCAGGATGAGACGTTCCTGCGGAAGCTGCTGCATCAATTGGGCGAAGCCCTGCCCTTCAGCGACGCCGAGGAGGTTGGCCCGGGGGACCCGGACGCCACTGAACGACAGTTCGCAGGTGTCCTGGCCGTGGAGCCCCATCTTCTTCAGGTTGCGGCCACGCGAGAACCCCGCACGACCTGTCTCGACGATGATCAGGGAGAACCCTCTGGCCCCGGCGCTCTTGTCGGTCTGGCACACGGTCAGAACGATGTCGGCATTGAATCCGTTGGAGATGAATGTCTTGGCGCCATCGATGACGTAGTCGTCCCCGTCCACGACGGCTTTGGTCTTGATGGCTTGCAGGTCGGACCCGGTGCCCGGCTCGGTCATCGCGACAGCACCGATCACCTCACCGCTGGCCATTCTGGGAAGCCAGGTGTGCTTTTGGTCTTCCGTTCCGTACGCCAGGATGTAGTGCGCGACGATCACGCTGTGGACGCCGATGCCGATGCTCGGTGTGAGGCTGTGGGCCTGCGCCTGGGCCACCACGGCCTCGTGCGCGAAGCTGCCCCCACCACCGCCGTACTGTTCGGGGATACTGAGGCACAATAAGCCCTGTTCGCCGGCACGGCGCCAGGTGTGCCGGTCGACGCACTGCTGATGCGCCCATTCCTCCTCCCGGGGCGCGCATTCCTTGACGAAGAAGCCTCGCGCCATGTCCTGCAGCGCGGCCAGATCGCTGTCCATCCAGAGCGGCTGATGTGCCACGATGAGCATCCCCTCTTTGCATGATGAAGTGATGCGGCTCACGCTACGTCCGGCGGCGCGAGTCCCCCATGACCCAGACGAGCGCATATCGTGACCGCTTCCGGCGCGTCCACCAGTGCGTCTCTGCGCAGGCTCGCATAGCGGGCCAGACCACAGCGGGGCTCGAGACCCCCCGTAAGCGATTCACGCTCAGCCAACCGAGGTGCCCCTCAGCGCGACCCCGGGAAGCTCGGGGGACAACACCGGTGCGTCGAACGCGGCGACGCACACAGTGAGCACATTCTCGATAGCCGCGTCGCAGTCCTCCGCAGCCCTGTCGTAGCCCTCCTGCGCCGCTACTCTGGTTATGTCCCGACGTTCTGCAGCCGCCACCGCCCGACCTCCAGAGGTGTCTGACACGGGCTCGCCAACATCTCCACTGCCGCCTCGTAGTTGTCGACCTGAAGATGGCCGTGGACGATGCTCTACCAAGGCCAGGTCAACACAGCCTGAACAAGGAACCGGGCGACGTCGCAATCTCAGTATCAGACTCGTTCTCGAGGATCGCCATCGAACCATGGGGGCCAGACCGTGGGCGGTCGCGGACAGTAAGTGAGTCGACCAGCACTGCGGCTGGCATTTCGGCTCCGACGCTCTTGGTGCCGCTCAGTTCGTCCCGTGACAGGCGCAGGCAGCTCTATGACATGGGTGTGTGCGGCGATCTCCGCCAGCTGGGCCAGGTGGTCATGGGGGCACCGCTGACTATCGCTGGTCACTTCGAGTAGATCTCGCGCCCGCCTACGACCGTGGCGAGCACGTCGATGTCCTTGATGTCTGCGGTAGGGCAGGTGTGAGGATCATCGGCGAGCACGACGAAGTCGGCGAGTTTGCCCGGCGAAATCGTGCCTTTGATGGTGTCCTCTCCCGCGATTGTGGCGGCGGAGGAGGTGTACCCCGCGACGGCTGTGGCGGGATCGATTCGCTGCTCAGGCCCTAGGACGTGTCCTTCACGGGTGAGTCTGTTGACTGCGGTGTCGATCGTGAACAGAGGACTGACTGGTGTCACGGGACAGTCGCAGTGCAACGCGAACGGGATACCTGCTGCTGTGATGGAGGCCAGAGGACTAATTCGACTTCCACGTTCGGGACCAAGGAATCGGTCGCGATGTCGGTCTCCCCAGTAGTAGACGTGGTTGACGAATACCGACGCGTTGACACCCAAGAACCGCATCCGTCGGATCTGATCCTCACGAAGGGTTTGGACGTGTTCGAGACGGTGAGAGATCGTTCTGTCGGACTCGGTCCTAGCCGCTTCTATCGCGTCGAGAGCAATGTCGATCGCGCGGTCCCCGTTGGTGTGGATGGCGACCTGGCGACCGGCTGCGTCACAGGCGCCGACCATGGTTGTCAGATCGCCGGGTGGGATGGCCATTTCCCCACAGTGGCATCCGCCCAGATCGTGGTACGGCTCAGTGAGAGCTCCCGTGTGCAGTTGCAGCGAGCCATCAGAAATGAGCTTGACGCCAGCGACGGCGAACATGTCGCTGCGATGGGGTGTCCTGCCCGACGCGTCCAGTTCCTCCGCAGCCGCTAACCCGAGGTAGGCCTTGGCGCGCAGAGTCAGCTCTCCGGCTTCGTCTACGCGCCGGTAGGACTCGAGCATGTCGGTTGTGACGAACAGGTCATGAAAGCTCGTGACGCCGACTGAAGCCATCCGCCGTAGGGCGAGTCGAAGTGCCTCGTCAAGATCGCTAGCCGGGAAGAGGGTTCCCACCTCGCCCAGAAGCTGCATCGCCGGCACTTCCAGCAGCTCTCCGGTCGGTGTTCCGTCCGTATTACGGACGATGGAGCCGCCCACAGGCTCCGGGGTCGAGGCGTCGATGCCGGCAGACTCCAGAGCTGCACTGTTGGTGTACAGCCCGTGTCCAGACAAGTGCCGGACGATCACAGGTCGGGTGGTCGACACCCGGTCGAGATCGACGGTTGTCAAACCGCGGTCGTCGGCGACCAGGCTGTCATCGAAGCCTGTTCCCACGACCGACTCCCCAGCCCCGCTCTCGGCGGCTCGAGCAGAGAGAGCCCGCACAACTGAGTGGATGTCCGGACACGCGTCGGGGCCGACATCGACGTACACAGAGTTCATTCCCATCATGAACGGATGGAGATGGGTCTCAATGAATCCGGGAAGGATGGTCGCTCCCCTGAGGTTCACTACCGTGGTGTCAGGGCCAATTTGTGCTCGAACTTCTGCGTCCGACCCGACCGCCGTGAAGAGGCCATCGCGGCATGCCAGGGCAGACGCCGTGGTTCCGGTCATGGTCCGGACGATGCCCCCCAGATAGACACTGTCGGGGGGCCGGTGGTCGGTAGCTCCGAGAGCGGTTCGATCACTCATTATGTGCTCCGATGTCGTTGATGTGCGAGCAGTTCGGGACCATCGAAGTCGGGTCATTCCTCGACATATGCGCCGTCGAAGAGCATCGTCGATGACAGGGTGGGCTTCACGCCCTTGACCGCCTCGTCCACGATGACGTACTCCTCGGCGTTGGCGATCACGGTGAAGGGAATGACCGTGTTGTGGACCTCTTGAAGAGTGTTGTAGGCGGCCTTCTGGTCCTCGAGTGACCGTGCGGCCTTGATCTCGGCGATCGCGGCGGTGAGCCTCGGATCGTTGATCCCGGTCAGGTTGGTTGCACCATTAGGGGTCAGGCCGCTCCCGAATGCTGAGACGGGATCAGCGTCTGATGTAGCGAGCCCACCAATGACGATCTCGTAGTCACCCGTGAACTGGCGAGCAATCACTTGAGAGACCGGGGCGTTCTCCATCTGCACGCTAAATCCTGCCGCGTCCAGCATGGCCTTGAGGATGACACCCGCCTCGGTCTGCTCGGGAGCGTCGGCCACGAGCAGGGTCAGCTCTCCCCTCCACTCGGGCTTGTCCGCCTTGAGCTCCTCTACCAGCTGCTGAGCCTTCCCCGGGTCGTACTGTGGCCCCTCCTGACCGCCATAGAAGCGAGAGGAGTCGGCTAGCAGTGCGGATGTGGGCTGGCCCAAGCCGCCCGTGAGTCGCTGGTCGGCTAAGGTGCGGTCGATGGCGTGTGCGATCGCGGCGCGGGCGCGTACGTCAGTGAGGATTCCGTCATAGCCGGCGGCACCGGAGTTCATGTTGACCGTCGAGCCCGAGCTGATGACCTCGTAGAAACCCTGTTGATCTGCATCACGTGCGGCCGCTACGAACTTGGCCCCGCGGAGGAAGCCCACTTCGATCTCGCCGCTTTGCATGGAATCGAGGGTTGCCTGACCACCGGGGATGCGGATGAAGCGCAGGGTCGGACAGACCGGTCCGCCGTAGTATGTCGGATTCGGTTCGAGCACGACCTCTTGATCCGGGATATAGCTGCCCAGGGTGAAGGCGCCGGCGCCGATCGGGTTGCGCGCCCACTGCTCAGGGCCGGCGGCCTCGTAGGCCTGCTGCGGAATGACCTCTCCCGCGGCACCGGAAAGCAGGATGGGGAATCCGGACCAGGGTTCGGTGAGAGTGAACTCGACCGTCGTATCGTCGACGACTCTGCTCGATCCGACCTGCAGTGCATCAGTGAGGGCAGCGGAGCGTGTGGCCGGGTCTTTGTGCAGATCGACAGTGAAGGCCACGTCGGTTGCGGTGACCGGGTCCCCGTTGGAGAACCTCACCCCCTCACGCAGTGTAAGGGTCCAGACGGTGTTGTCGTCATTGGCCTCAAGAGACTCGGCGAGCTGGGGCTCGAACTGGCCAGCTTCGGCATTCCAGCGCATGAGCCGGTCGTAGAGTGCTGCGGACTCGGCGGCGCCGCGTACTCCGTAGTGACCCTGCCCGGGGGCAAACGTGGGCAGCATGGCGAATTCGCCCATGGTGATGGTGCCGCCGACTTTGTCGTCTGTGCATCGTCCCGCATCTGTCGGTGTGCGAAGGGTGGTGTCGGATGCAGTCGTGGATTCGCCGTCGGTGCCGCCGCAAGCTGTGAGGGAGAGTGCTGTGGCCGTGAGGACGGCGGCAGCAACAGTGGTGCGATTCATCGGGACTCCATGAGGGGTAGTCACTCGGCCGTGAGCACGAGTGTGACGGTGTTCTGTCAGGGGTCGATCTGTGTACGGGAATCGGTGGGGTTGTCCCCGGTCGGGGTGCAGGGAAGGGCTGAACCTCGCCCTCTTCTCGGGGCTGGTTCTGTCCTTATCGCGAGATCCGCAGCGCGTCACTCGGAGACGGAATAGGCCCGGCCCCGCTCTTGGCGTTCCCACTTCTCACCGTCCGCGCCCTTTTCCTTCAGTTCACGCTTGAGGATCTTGTTGGTGGCGGTGCGGGGCATCGTGTCCACGACGTGCACGTAGCGAGGCCACTGCTTGGTCCCGAGATCGGATTGCTCCGCGAGGAAGTCGCCGAAGGCCGCGGGATCGAGACGTCCGTGGAGTACGAGCGCCACGGCAATTTGGTCGCCAGCGGACTTGTCGGGAACGGCGTATACCGCCGCTTCTGCGATGGCGGGATTGCGTAGAAGAATGCGTTCGATGGGGGCGGCGGCGATGTTCTCTCCGTCCACGCGCAGCCAGTCTGACGTGCGCCCGGCGAAGTAGACGTAGCCCTGGGCGTCGCGGTAGGCCAGATCACCACTCCAGTATTTTCCGTCGCGCATCCGCTCCTGTTCGGCCTCCGGGTTCTTGTAGTACCCGACGAAGGAACCGGCTCCTGTGATGTTGGCGAACTCACCGATGGCCTCCTCCGGATTGATCAGAGCGCCTGTCTCGTCGAACTCGGCGTCTGGCGTCTCCTCCCCGGTCGCCGGGTTGAGCACCTTGGTGTCGTCGAAGGGCAGTCCGAGACTGCCCTTGGGCATGTCGGGCACGCGAGAGACGATGACGGCCCCCTCCGTGGAGGAGTAGGTGTCGACCACATCACAACCGAAACGCTCGGCGAACAGATCGATGTCCTTGTCATTGGCCTCGTTACCGAAGACGAGGGTGAGCGGGTTGTCGGCGTCGTCCGGCTGGGCCGGGGTGGCCATGATGTAGGACAGTGGCTTACCCACATAGTTCGCGTAGGTCGCGCCGTACTTGCGTACATCAGACAGGAAGCGGGACGCACTGAACCGGTTGGCCAGGGCCATTGTTCCTCCGACCGCCAACATGGGTGCCCACCCGGCCATGATGCCGTTGGAGTGGAACATGGGCATCGAGAGATAACCGATCGTCTCGTTGCTCAGTCCGAATCGAGTGGTGAGGTACAGCGAGGGGCCGGCGACCTTCTCGTGCGTGACCTTCACCGCCTTGGGGGCTCCCGTGGTACCGGAGGTGAAGATCAGCATGAACAGCGAATCTCCGGTCACCGCAGCCTCGGGAGCGCCGTGCGCCATCTCAGACCAGAGTGCCTCCAGCCACTTCTCCCCCGTACTGCGCAGCGTGGGTACCGAGGTGCCCGTTTCCTGGAGCTGGTCGACGTGGGCGTCATCGACAAGGACCACCTGGCAGTCACTGTGCTCGATGTCGGCGCCCAGCGCTGCGCCTCGGCGTGTGGGGTTGAGACCCACGATGACCTTGCCGGACAGGGCTGCGGCGCCGAGAAGGAAGACATACTCGGGCGTGTTCTCCATCAGTACGCCGACGTGAGGTGGCTGATCGGGGTCCATGTAGCTGTCCAGAGCGGCGGATCGGATGAGCGACTCTCTGACCACCTCGGCCCAACTCCACTTCTGGTCGTCCATGACGACGGCAGTCGAGTTGTCTTCGGCCCTAGCCAGCAGGAGGTCGCGCAGGGTCAGGACCGATTCGAGTCGACTGGTCTCCATAGGCGCTTCGTATGACATTGATTTCTTCCTTCGGGTCAGGCCGGTACCGGCTGGTGTGACTGTGTGAGGGGGCGGCACGCAGGAAGCGCGGTGCTGTGCGTGCCGATTCGTGTGACGTTCAGGGGGCCGTGGCCAGCGTGAATCCCTGGTACCCGGCTGCAGCGGCCTCGGCGATGACCTGACCGTAGTTTCCGAACCCGCCGGCGTAGAGCATGAACACTCGGGGTTTGCCCTCGATGTTCGCCCCTACGTACCAGGAGTCGGCCTTGAGAAATAAGGTCCTGGATGCGATGTCGAAGCACTGCGCCATCCAGTCAGCGGCCGCCTTCTCTTCGGCCTCCATTCGCGTGTAGCCATGTGTGTCCAGGTATGCGATGGCGTCTGCAATCCAATTGATGTGCTGCTCGGAACCCAGGACCATGTTCGCCAGCACACCGGGGCTTCCGGGCCCTGTGACCAGGAACATGTTGGGGAAACCAGCCACGGCGAGGCCATAGAGAGTCTGCGGTCCCGACTCCCACGCCTGGTTCAGGCACCGCCCCTGGCTGCCTCGAATGTCGATCCGACTGAGTGCGCCGGTGATCGCATCGAAGCCGGTGGCGAAAACGAGGACATCGAGGTCATAGCGGGCGTCCGCTGTGGCGATGCCCGTCTCGTCGATGGCCACGATCGGGGTCTCGCGCAGGTTCACCAGAGAGACGTTGTCCCGGTTGTAGGTCTCGAAGTACCCGGAGTCGGTGACGATTCTCTTGGTGCCGATCGGATGGTCTGTCGGGATGAGCGCATCGGCCACCTCCGGGTCGTCGATGACCGCGCGGATCTTTCGTTCGGCGAAGTCACGCGCCAGGTCGTTGGCCTGCAGATTCGACATCTGATCAGCGAAGGTCTTACCGAACAGCACCCCGCCCTTGGTCCAATAGTGCTCGAATTCCTGCTCGCGTTCCTCAGCAGTGACCTCCAGAGCGCTCTTCGGGTTGGAGACGAACGGCGAGCCTCCCCCACTGGCCCACGACTTTCGTCGGCGCTCCTGATAGTCGGCTTTCAACTCCTGTCGTTCCCGATCGGTGAGGGGGCGGTTGCACGCAGGGACCGAAAAGTTGGGGGTGCGCTGGAACACGTGCAGAGTCGAGGCCTGCTCCGCGATAAGAGGGATGGACTGGATGCCGGACGAGCCGGTGCCGATCACCCCGACTCGTTGGCCGGTGAAGTCCACACCGCCGTGGGGCCAGTCTCCGGTGTGCAGGATCCGGCCGGCGAAGGTGTCGCGGCCCGGGATGTCCGGCAGGTTGGTCGCAGACAGGGCACCGGTGGCCATGACGCAGTAGCGGGCGGTCACCTCGTGCCCCTGGTCGGTCCGGACCTGCCAGGTGTGGTTGTCATCGTCGAACTCCGCGGACACCACGCGAGTGTCAAAGGCGTAAGCACTGCGCAGGTCGAACCGATCGGCCACATGCTCGAGGTAGGCAAGGATCTCCGGCTGGGTGGCATAGCGCTCTGACCAGTTCCACTCTTCTTGAAGGTCATCGTCGAAGGAGTAGGAGTAGTCCACGCTCTCGACGTCGCACCGTGCGCCCGGATACCGGTTGAAATACCAGGTGCCGCCTACGCCGGATGCTGCTTCAAAACCCTGGACGCTCAGGCCGCAGCTACGGAACTTGTGGACCGCATAGAGCCCGGCGAGCCCCGCTCCGACGACGACGACGTCCGCAGTGTCAGGAAGCATGTCGATACCAACTTTCTCTAGTAAGACCTTCAGAGGGGACGGCGAAGACTTGGTCACGTCGCCGCGAGAACCTGGGGAACCGGTAGTGCCACACCCGTCAGGTGACGTGCCCGGTCGGAGACGAGGTATGCGCCGATGTCGGCCACGGCGTTCGTCTGGACTTCGGCGGCGGGTGTGGCCGCATTGATTCGGACGCCATGCGGGGCCAACTCGACTGAGAGTGTGCGCATGAGTCCTACGACGCCGTGCGTTGTCACCGCGTGGCGGTCGGGCCCAGAGCGCGGGTCGGCTTGCGGCGTGATCAACACGATCGCTCCGCCGTCCGGCGCCCCCTTCAGCATGTGTGGGATGGCGATCGCGCAGTTCTTCCACACGGCGGTGAGGCCGAGCGTGACCATCTCCTGCCACTCGTCGGGCGCGCGATCCAGGATCGTCGAACCCGGTGGAGGGGTCGATTCCCCGGTGGTCACCACCCCTCCGGCTGATACACACACAATCTCGAGACCGCCGAGCTCGTCGATCCCGTCCGATAGCGCGAGTTCGATTGCCGAACGATCGCGAGCATCGACCGCGGCCGTCACCACACGTCGGCCCGACTCAGCGATCCGCTCCAGCACCGGGGCCGCCGTGCAGGAATGGAGGTCGGTCCCGGGTAGAGAACTGCCCGCGAGCAGATCGATGACCAGAAGGTCAACGCCGTCCTGGGCTAGCCGAAGTGCCAGCTCGGGGTGAAGACGCGTGTCGGTGCCGATGATGAGAGCCGCACGGCTGCGCGCCCGCTCACGGGTGCTCATGATGCAAGCCTTCCCGTGAGTCCGGCGTCGACGATAAGCGCGGTGCCGGTGATATACCTGGCTTCGTCGGAAGCCAGGAAGAGCACCGCATTGCTGACGTCCTCGGGGTCCACCCACGGAACCGGCAGGAGGTGTCTCGCGGACAGGACCTCGGCGGCGTCCTCTGCCTGCGGTTCTGCCAGGTCCGGTCGTAGCCGGGCGAACGTAGCCGCGTTGAGTGTCATCGCGGTCCCCACAGCGCCCGGGTGCACCGTGTTCACGCGGATCATCCGAGGCCCGAGCTCGGTAGCGAGCGTCTTGGCCAGACCTACCACTGCATGTTTGGCTGCACCGTAGTGCGAGGCACCGGGCGCGGGGCTCAACCCTGCGGTGGAGCTGATGATGATGATCGACCCGCCCGAGTCGTCCAGTGCCGACGCACCCGCCCGCACCGTGTTCCAGACACCGGTGAGGTTGACCCCTACGCAGCGGTCCCATGCCACCTCACCGATCGTCCAGGAGGGTCCGATGTTCTCGGTGATCCCGGCGTTGGCGACGATGGTGTCCAGGCGGCCCAGTTCAGCGACCCCGGCCACGACGGCGGCGTTCACCGCTGCCAGATCCCGCACGTCTGCAACGGCGGTGTGAATGCGACTCCCCTGGTCTGCGACCTGCGTTGCGGTCTCGGCCAGCGCGTCTTCATTCAGGTCGAGCGCGATAATGACCGCGCCTTCCTGGGCAAGTCGGATTGCATGGGTGCGTCCCATACCGCTGCCTGCACCGGTGATGAGGGCGACCTTGCCTGTCATTCGGGGCATGTGAGAGGCCTTCCTCGCATCTGCCCGGCGGGCCGGTAGCGCAGGAGGGTGATGTCGTGGTCGGGGTAGTCGCAAAACACCGGTTCGACACGCATGCCGATGTGCAGGTCGTCCGGATCGACGTCGACGAGCTCGGTACTCAACCGTGGGCCCTCATCCCATTGGACGACGGCCAGAATCTGGGGAAGCGAGTCCGCCCACGGTGGCGCAGTGGGTCGTTCCGTTACTGTGTAGGTGTAAAGCGTGCCCTGTCCGTCGATCTCCCGCCATTCCAGATCGTCAGCCAGCGTGCCCGGCGTCAGCGTCCGCGGATAGAAGACATACCGGTCAGATGAAGGTGAGTACTGGATGCGGATCCGATGCTCGCGCAACGCTTCCCAGAACGGCGCGGTGACCGGAGTGGGCTCGGGGAACGGTTTCTCTGTACTACTCATCGTCATTCTCCCTGCAGGATCAAGGCGACCTGCTCGCTCATGATGCCGCCGTTGCCGGTGACGAACGCCGTATTGCAGTCCTTGACCTGGGCGTCTCCGGCTCGTCCCATCACTTGCCGGACACCGTCACATACGTGGTGCATTCCGCCGGCCATGCCGGCTTGCCCATAGGACAGCTGGCCACCAGCGGTGTTGAGGGGAAAGTCGCCGCGGTATGTCAGGTCGCGCTGCCTGACCCACTCCATACCTGTGCCCTTCTCGCAGAATCCGGCATCCTCCAGGCTCATAAGCACGGTGATCGTGTAGCAGTCGTAGATCGACGCCACGTCGATGTCCGATCGCTGGATTCCGGCCATCGCAAACGCTGTGTCGGCGGCCTGGGCGATGGGGGTGCGCACCATGTCCTCGGCGTAGGTCGGGGTCTTGAACGAGATTCGCTCACCGAATCCCTTGATCCACACCGGTCTGTTCTTGGATCGGCGGGCGAGATCCGCGCTTGCGACGATGACACCAGCGCCACCCTGTACCCGCATGACCACATCGAGCATGCGGATGGGGTCGGCGATGACAGGGCTGGTCAGAACATCGTCTATGGTGATCGGCTTGCCGTGAAAGACGGCGCCGGGGGTGGCAAGGGCGTTCTGGCGCTGGTCCACGGCGATCTTGGCCGTCGCGCGCGGGTCATAGCCGAACTCCGAGGCATACCGTCGTGCTATCTGGGCATAGGGGGCGTTCTGTCCGAGGTTGCCGTAGGGGATCTCGAATTCGGCCTGGGGGGAGCCGAAGTTGTTACTCGACGCGCCGAAGTAACCCGGGTCCTTGGCCGGCCGCTTTGCTGATCGGGGAAGCATGTACGAGCCGGGAATGATGACGAGTACTGCCTCGGCGATCCCCAGCTCCACAGCTGCCGCCGCGCGCCAGACCATTCCGGCGGCGGTTGCCCCACCCAGGTCGACTCTCTCGCCGAAGTTCAACGGCACACCCAGGTATTCGGCCAGAGTGGCTGGCACGAACATGTCCGACTCCGCCAATCCGTGTGCAACCAGGCCATCGATCTGCGAGGCGGAGAGCCCGGCGTCCTCGAGCACCAATTTGGACAGGCTCGCCCATTGTTCGATGGTGAACTGCTCGGGGCGCGTCTGCTTCCGCTCGGCGGGGAGCTCGCAGAAGCCCACGATCGCCGCCTCCCCTCGCAGGCCACTCATGATTCGACCTCTGCGGAACTGGGCAGCGAGACGGTGGCGGTTCCCGGCATGAGGAGCTCTCCGTCTCGCTCTCCACGGATCTCCAGGTCGACGAGGAACTGCCCGCCGTCAGCTCGCTTGGAGGTCACCGTGCCGCGGAAGTCCAGCCGGTCGCCGGCGAACGCGACCGCCCTGTTCTGCGCCGAGAAGGTGACCAGGCGCCCGGATCCTCCGATCCAATCGGTCACCGCCCGGGCCAGCAGCGCCGCCTGTAGCGGGCCCTGGACCAAGGGCCCCTGGTAACCCTCGACTTCGGTCGCCCAAGTCTTGTCGTAGTGGATGCGGTGGGCGTTGTACGTCGCGGCACTGAACAAGAACATCTGCGTCTCATCCACCGAGGTGCTCAGCGGAGTGATGTGGTCACCCACCTCGATGTCTTCGAAGTACACCTGATGCGCCATCGCGTTCCCTTTCGTCTCAAGTGGCCGCGTCATGGCCGGGCAATCATCGAGGTGGTCGCCTGGGCGACCAGCTCTCGACGCTGGTTGATGTAGTCGGTCTTCCAGGTGACGAGTACGAAGCGACCTGAGCGGCCCTGCTTCTCGACGATCGACTCGACGCGCCGCTCGGAGGTGATGACGTCACCGTCGTAACAAGGCCGGTGGAACGTGGTGGTCTCGCCGCCGGCCATCCGCTTGGGGGCATCAGGGAACTGGAGATTGCCTGACGACGCTCCAGAGGACCCGTCTTCTCGCAGATCCCCCAGCGCGGTCACCCCTAGAATCGAGTACTGCACATAGAGCGGGGGGCAGATCACATCTGCGTACCCGTGCGCCCGGGCGATGTCCGCATCGAAATACAGCGGGTTGGTCTCCCCCACCGACACCGCCCACCGCTGCCAGTCGCGAGCGGTCACAGCGCCCGACGCGATCGCGACGATGGTGCCCACGGTGGCTGCAGCCTCGTCCGGGATGAGGGAGCGTTGGTCTGTCTGCATTGTCCGATCGCCTGTCTGTTGTGTCATCGTCGTTCTCCCATTGCCTGATTTCTGGTCGCGTTCAGGCGATCTGGTGGTCGGTCACCAGCCCGCGGTCGACCAGGTCCGCGTACCGTTGCTCGGAATAGCCGAGAAGGTGCCGGTAGACGTACTCGTTGTCCTCGCCGAAGCCGGGCAGTGGGCGACCGTAGGCGAGGTCGAAGCCGTCTGCGCGCCATGGATGGCCGGGATAGCAGTGGGTACCCACGGAGGGGTGGCTGCGCTCGCGGAACCAGCCACGGGCGCTCAGGTGAGGGTCCGCTAACAGTCGGTTTTCGCTCATGACCTCGCCAGCGGGTACGCCGACCCTTTGCAGCTCCTCCACGATCTGGTCTGCCGTCCTGGCGCGACACCACTCGGCCAGGACGGAGCGGATTTCTGCGGAGTGACGTCGCCGCAGCTCCGCGGCATCTCCCAGTCCTGCCAGTCCGTGCGCGCGGACCACAGTCGAGAGGGCGTGCCAGTCGCGGTCGTCGCGCACCGATACCGCGACCCAGCGCTCAGGTTCACGGGTGGCGAACACGTCCTGCAGGATGTGGGGGTCGGTGTTACCGAGCACCTGCGGGTCACGGTTGTTCATCTGGTAGTCGAGGACGAACTCGCCGACCTCGGCCATGACGGTCTCTGCCTGAGCGAACTCGATGAGTCCCCCGACCCCGGTGCGTTCGCGATCCCAGAGCGCCGCCATTACTGCGAAGGCGACCCCGGCCGGGGCTGCCTCGTCCATGTGGTAGTTCTCGCCGGCGGAGTCAGGTTCCTCACCCTCGTAGCCATCCATCGCGGCGATACCGACGAGCGAGTTGAAGTTGGGGCCGTACCCCAGATAGTTGCTCATCTGTCCGGTCATTCCCAGCGGGGGCATCCGCACGACGATCAGCCTCGGGTTGAGTTGAAGCAGTGCGTCGTGACCGAGACCGAGCTTCTCGAGGGTGCCGTTGGAATTGTTCTCCACCAGTACGTCGCTGATCGCCAGCAGAGCCAGCGCGGCCTCGTGGCCTTCGGGGGTCTCCAGGTTCGCGCACGCGGCCAGCTTGTTGCGCGCGTGCCAGTTGAACAGGGCCGACCTGTCATAGGGCCGCTCCCCGGGATCCTTGTCCGGGTACGTTCCTCCGTGATAGCCGGTAGCGGCGATGAGTTCTTTGGTGGTCTTCGCCGAGACCTGTCGGCTGGTCCGGTTGTTGCCTTCCAATCGGATGACCTCTGCACCGAGGTCCCCGAGTAGTGCGGTCGCCCCAGGACCGGACCAGACAACCGTCAGATCCACTACACGTATACCGTCGAGTGGGTAGGTCATGGCTTTCCCGCTTCCTGTGGACGGGCAGCGTGATGCTGCCGGATGTCTTCGCCGTGTTGGTCCAGCAAGGGGGCCGCGGATCGCAGTTGATAGCCGTGGCGCATCCGCCAGGGCGCTCCTGTGTAGGTCAAAGGTCCGGCGACGGGGTGGTCGATGGTTGCGAACGCGTCGCGCTCGCGAAAGTGGTTGTGCGATAGAAGCTCTGACACTGCGAGGTAGGCGGTGACCGGGATGCGGGCGTTCTCGCACCGTTCCATGAGATCGACTTTGGTGTGGGCAAGACACCAGGCCGAGATGTACTCCATGAACTCGTCGCGGTCGCGGCCGGATACGGTCTGCTTGCCGTAGAAGCGCAGGTGGAACTGTGGATCGTCGGCTCCAGCGAGGTCGATGAGCCGGTTCCAGAACGCCTGGTTGGTCACGTAGATCATGACGAAGCCGTCGCTGGTCCGAAATGGGCCGGTGAAGGTTGCTCCATGGCGGTGGGGGCTGCGGACGCCGCGGGGGGCCGTCATGCCGGAGTACGAGGCAGATAGTAGATACGACGCTCGCCGGTCCGCCCCTGCGAGCAGCACTTCCTGCCCGGAGACGTCGATGACCGAACCGGCACCCTGCCGGGCGGCGAAGACGCCGGCCATGGTGGCCTGCCCTGCGCTTCGACCGATCGTGTAGTGCTCGAGCAGGCCGGGTTTGCGCAGGGGCGCCCGGTCCGCTGAGCCGGTGGCGTTCATCGGGCCGCCGGCGGCTTGGAGAACGATGCCGGTGGCCTCGCGGTCGCGGTAGGGGCCGTTCTGTCCGAAAGCGCTGATGCGGGTGAGCACGAGGCTGGGATTGCGCGCATGGAGCACCTCTGGCCCTAACCCCAGGGCTTCCAGATGACCAGGCCGGAACGATTCCACCACCGCATCGGATGTCTCGACTAGACGCAGGAGGAATTCTCGGTCTTCCGGGTCCTTCAGATTCAAGGCGATTGAGCGCTTGTTGGTATTGAGGTGGAGAAATAGGGCGCTTGTCTCGAGGTCGGGTTGGCCATCGGGAAACGGGCCCCACTGTCGCGTCAGGCTGCCTTCGGCGGGCCTTTCGACTTTGATGACGTCGGCACCGAAGTCCGCGAACAGTTTGGTCGCGTACTCACCCGCTACCCAGCGGGACAGGTCCAGAACGCGCAGGCCCGATAGGGCTTGGGGCTCGGAAGTGATATCGGATCGGCTGTCACGCAAGGGCGATCTCCTCCTCAAGCCACCGCGCGGCCACATCCGTGGTCCCGCCCCGCAGTTCGGATACCTTGGCCTGCTCGGACCACAGGTGCAGATCGGTCTCGCGGACGTAGCCCATTCCGCCGTGGACCTGGTGGGCGTTGAGCGTGGCCCACTTGTAGGCCTCGTTGGCCTGCATCTTCGCGATCGCAACCTGCCTGCCGGCTCGTTCTCCTCGGGAAAGCCACCACACTGCCGAGGCGGCGGTGAGCCTCGCGGCGTCCAGGGAGATATGGATGTCGGCGATGATGTGCTGCACTGCCTGGAAGCTTCCGATCGGGTGTCCGAACTGGTGGCGCTCGCGCACGTAGTCAACGGTGCGCTCCAGGACGGCGGCTCCGCCCCCGGCCATCTCCATGCATTGCAGCGCGATCGCCGCATCGCTGAGCCAGCGAAGGTCTGTCGTGCTCAGTCCCGATCCCGCAGCTCCGCTAAGGACGTGCTCGTCGGGGACGAACACACAGTCGAGCTTCACGCGGCTTAGGTGTTCGCCCGCGATGGTGGGCTGCGGGGCGCTGTTCCACCCGGTGCCGCCGGGTTCGATGAGGACTCCGATTGTTCTCGCGGGCTCGGCGAAGTCCGACGTTGTGGCCGTGGTGAGCAACAGCTCAGCCAGGTCTGCGTTCTCCACGAACGGCAGTGCCCCGCTGACCGACCATCCCCCGTCTGTTCTGGTTGCGGTGAGCGTCGGGCGAAGGTCATGGGCGTTCGATGGGTTCCACAATGCGACGGTTCCTTTGAGGTCGCCGGTCGCGATACGTGAAAGGTAGCGCTCACGTACATCCCCGCAGGCCAGGCGATCGAGGGCGATACCCAGCGACACCGTGCTGTACACAACCGAGGGGCACAGGGCTCGCCCGGCTTCCGAGTACACGATGCCCAGTTCGAAGAGAGACGCCCCGGAGCCGCCGAAGGACTCATCGATCGTCATTCCGAAGACCCCAAGATCGGACAGCGCCCCCCACAGCGCATCGGGGAATGCTGGCGTGTTCTCGGTATTGTCGCGGATCTTCCACCGTCGTACCAGCCCAGTGGGGCATTCCTTGTCGAATACTGACCGGAGGACCGATCGGAGCTCGGACTGCTCCGGTGATGGGATGAGTCTCATGACGACCTCCTGTGGATCGTGATTGGGGCGAGCACGGTGTCAACGCCCCCCGCGAGGTAGTGCGTGTCCGCGCTGCGCGATGACGTCGCGCAGCACCTCGTTGGTTCCGGCACCGAATCGCAGCAAGGGTGCCGCCCGGTACAGGCGCTCGAACTTCCCGTCTAAGGGGGCGCCGTCGGTTCCGACGGCGAGCGCGCCGGCCATGCCGAACACCTGGGTGCCCAGGTCTGCGATGCGTTGGCGCAACTCGCTGGAGAAGACTTTCTCGGAAGCGACCAGTACCGATGGAATGGTGCCCTCCTGGAGGAGCGAGGACGCTTCGAAGCCCATCAGGCGTGCCGCTTCGACGTCGGCGTCGAGTTGGGCGATCGCACGGCGCAGTAGCGGGTCGTCGACCGGGCGTGTGCCGTCTTCTCGTTCGCGTACAGCCGCAGCGAGCAGGTCATCAACCGATCGGCGTAGATCCCCCACATTGGTCAGGGCGCCGCGCTCGAGATCAAGGGCGCCGGTGATGTATCGCCAACCCTGATTGACCTCCCCGATCAGGTTGGTGGCGGGCACGCGAACGTTGTCGAAGAATGTCTCGTTGGTTCGGTAGTCCGACCACGCCATGATGGGGCGGATCGTGACGCCGGGGGCATCGATGGGCACGATGATGACGGAGATTCCCTTGTGCTTGGGAGCATCCTTGTCCGTCCGCACACAGAGCCACTCATGGGTGACCCGCTGAGCCATGCTGTTCCAGATCTTGGAGCCGTTGATGACCCACTCATCGCCATCGAGCACGGCGCTCGTGCGCAGACTGGCCAGGTCCGTGCCGGCGTCGGGCTCGGAATAGCCGACGGCGCAGGTCATCTCTCCACGCGCTATCGGAGGAAGGAATTCCTGGCGATTACGCTCGGTTCCGTGGCGCATGATCATCGGCGCCACCGATGTAACGGTCAGGTCCGGCCCGGGGACTCCCCAGTACTCGAACTCGCTGACGAGAAGGTGCTGGTACACGGCGCCCAGTGCGAGCCCCCCGAATTCCACCGGCCAATTGAGTCCAAACCACCCCTTGTCACCGATCTTCTTACGGAATTTGGTCACCTCGCCGCCGAGGAATTCGATGTCGTGCTCGGCCATCTCGGCCCGGAGTTCGGGGGTGACGTTCTCGCGCAGAAAGGCGCGGATCTCCTCGAGCCAGCGTTCCTGGTCGGGGTCCAGTTGGAAGTCCATTCCTCACAGCCTTTGATTAATCGGACGGGAAATGCTGATGGCGGTGCCTGGACAGTTCAGTCCGATGCCGGGCGGTCAGCCTGTACGAAGGCGCGGACCTTCCGGGCGATCGCTCTCCAACAGCGGTCAAGTGTGTCGTCGGTGATCGCGGCACTGTGGGGGGTGATCACCGCACCCGGGGCATCCCAGAGGGGGTGGTCTGAAGGCAGCGGCTCCGGGTTGGTCACGTCGAGAATCGCGTGCAACCGCCTTGCGGTGAGTTCCTCGAGGAGAGCATCGGTGTCGACCAGCGGGCCGCGGCCCACGTTGACCAGCACACTGTGGTCCTTCATGTCAGCGAGGAATGACGCGTCCACGAGGTTCTCGGTTTCAGCGGTGAGCGGAAGAGCCAACACCACCACGTCGAACGAGGACAGTGACGCCCGCGCCTGGGCGAGGTCGACGACCCCATCTCGCGCCGACCGGGCCGCCACGGTGACCGCGGCACCAAACGGCTCAAGTCGGCTGGTCACGTTGCCGCCGATATCACCGGCGCCCAGTACGAGGACCCGCGTTCCGGCCAGTGTTCCCGTGGAGTGCCTCTCCCAGATGTGCGAGCTCTGACGGGCCCGATAACCCCCCAGGTCTCGGTAATGAGCCAGCAGTTGGGCCACCACCCACTCCGCAACAGTGCCTCCGTGGACGTCGTCAGCACCGGAAACCTCCACTCCAGCCGGTGCGACACCAAGCCAGGCATCGCGGCCGGCACTGAAGAGTTGGATCACCCGCAACTGAGGCAGCTGGTCCAGCTGATGCACCACCTGCACTGGCTCCATCACCCGTGTCACCAGCACATGAGCGCTTCTGGCGGCGTCAGGGATGGGGGCTGTCAGATCCCAGACAACGACCTCGGTGCCGGTGATATCCCCCAGTGCCTCGCGGCCGTGATCGTCGGGCACCACGATCACCACAGGAACGCGATCCGCGTGATCGGCCGTCTGCCGACTAGACGCCCGGGCGCGGGTCAACTCGACACCGAGGCGATCTTGGCGAGCAGCTGCGGCTCATCACGAAGTGCCGCTCGCACGGCGGACTCCCAGAACCCGGTGTAACCGGTGCCGTCGCTGCGTGTCATCTGATCAACCCACCAGTCCGGGAGGGAAGTCTTCTCGGGGCCGTTCGCGACCCGGGTCATCCATGCGTTCTTGCATCGCGTCTCCAGCGAGGCTGCGCGCAGGTACACCGCCGGCGCAGAACTACCCGTGACGAAGACCCCGTGGCCACCGAGGATGGCGACCTCCGCATCACCGAATGCGGCGATCGCGGCATCAGCTGCATCCGACTGGTCAACTCCCCCGCCGTACTCATCGACCAGAACGAGGTCGCCTCCACCACCGAGGCTTGAGCTCTGATCGTGCATCGGCGGAATCTCTTTGATGTCCGCCCAGACGGTGCCGTACTCCGAGTGATTGTGCAGCGCATAGGTGACGTCCGGCCGAGCTCGGTGCAGGGCCAGATGAAGAGGAATTCCGAGCGGAACCGGCCAATCGCCCTCCAGGAGGTTGCCCTCCAGATCGATGCGGAGCACGTCCTCCGGGTTGAACTCTTCCCAGGTCAGGTACCACGGGTTACACAGCAGGGTGCCGTCTCCGCAGTTGTAGGTGATGTGGCCTGCGAGGTTGTCGCTGTACCCGCCCTTCCACAGAGCCCTGGCCAGAAGAACGATCTCCTCACGGGGTGTCAAGTCCGGGATCAGCTTGTCTTTCGTGGGGATGAAGACCATGGGAACTCCTCGGTTGATGGCGTCGAGTCGGAAGATTGGAGGGAGTAACGGCTAGAACGTGCCAAACGAGCTACTCAGTGATATCGTCTAGTGATACCGAGTATCACTAGATTGAGTTTAGGGGGAGATCCGCATCACAGTCAAGACGATCCGCAGCCTGACTCGTGGCCTGCACGTTCTCGAGGCCATCGCCGAACATCAGCCCGTCGGACTCACTGCTTTGTGCGCTGCGACAGGCGAAGACAAGAGCGCGCTGCAACGCACACTTGCGACATTGAACGAGGCCGGGTGGATTCACCGGGTGGGGGCGGCCACCCCGCAATGGGAACTCGCAACCAAACCGCTCGTCATGCTTGGCCGCGTTCGGAAGTCGGCATCGATCGCCTCCCGGGCGCGTGAACTGCTCGGCCCCCTCAGAGATGCGACGGGGGAGACCGTTCATCTCTCACTCCTGGATGGTCCGACCCTTGTCGTCGCCGATGTGGCCGAGAGTTCTCAGATCGTGCGCACGGCGCTGCCGATTGGCCAGATTCACCCTCTTGAGACCAGCGCTGCGGGCAGAGTGATCATGTCGCACCTGTCCCCGGCCGAACGGCGGGAGCGAGCCGCCTCACCAGACAAGCTTCTCCCCGACGTCGAATTCGAGGAGATCCGTCAACTCGGGTGGGCCTCAAACACGGGCGCGGTCTTGCAGGGGTCGAACAGTGTCGGCGCAGCAGTGCTCGATCTCGACGGAGCCCCGGTAGGGGCGATCGTCATCAGCGCGCCGGCGACCCGCCTTCCGGAGGCCAAGTGCGCGGAGTACGGAGACGCTCTTCTTGCCGCCACCGCTCAGCTCACTGGTCACCGATAGCCGCGGGGCCAGCAATGCCCCCCCGCGATCGAGATGGAGATGTCATGCCCTTTTCAGACGACGCAGCCCTGATGCTCGAGGGGCTCAACGCCGGGTTTCCCAGGGTGGAGTTGATGACCGGCCCGCAGGCCCGCGCTGCTGTGCTTGCTCGAAAACAGCTCGCCGAGACTCCCGTTCCGGTGGACCGGGTCGAGCAGGTCGAGATTCCGGGACCAGGCGGTGCCCTGCCCCTACGGATCTATACCCCTGGGGGAGCAACGGGAGTGGATGCACTGCCCGCTGTCGTGTTCGCCCACGGGGGCGGGTTCGTCTTCTGCGATCTCGATACTCACGACGAGTTCTGTCGCGTGATGGCCAACGGAGTAGGGGCGGTGGTCCTGTCCGTGGATTACCGGTTGGCACCGGAACACCCGGCCCCCGCTGCGGCGCGAGACCTTCACGCGGCCCTGGAGTGGACGGTCGCCAAGTCCGCGCGGCTCGGCATCGACCCGCGACGAGTGGTCGTGGCAGGAGACAGCGCGGGCGGCAATCTGGCTGCGGTGACGTCATTGATGGCTCGGGACCAGGGCGGGCCCGAGCTGGCCGGGCAGGTCTTGCTCTACCCGGTGATATCGGACGACTTTCAGACCGAGTCCTATGAGAAGTTCTCGACCGGCTACTTCAACACGCGCGCCGCCATGCAGTGGTACTGGCAGCAGTACGCCCCTGCGCCGATCCGCCAGGGCATCGCCCCTCATCTTCTTTCTCCTGCTCGGGCCGAGACCCTGGCGGGGTTGCCGCCGACGATCGTCGTCACCGCCGCATGCGATCCCCTTTCAGACGAGGGATCACACTTTGCGGAGAGCCTTCACGCAGCGGGCGTACCGACGATTCATCGTCACTACGAGGATATTTTCCACGGATTCATGACGATCCCGTCGTTGGGTATCACTCAGACTGCCCGCTCAGCATTGTGGAGCGATCTCGCCAACATCCTGCAGCGCTGAGTCGCGGCTCCGCGCCATACAGCTGGAGGACCCGGCCAGTCGGGCCGGGTCCTCCAGCTACGGGGCGTCGTCGTGGGCGGCTAGCTTCGTCCGCGGGCGACCCGGGGTGCCGGCTGAGGGATCGCCTCGAGCAACTGCCGCGTGTATTCCTCCTGCGGCTTGGCGAACAGCTCACGGGTCTGGCCGGTTTCGACCACTTCACCACTCTTCATCACCATGACACGATCAGCGATGACCTCGATCAGTGCCAGGTCGTGACCGATGAACAGATAGGCCACGCCGAGTTCGTCTTGGAGGTCGCGGAGAAGGTTGAGTACTTGTGCACGGACAGCCACGTCGAGAGCAGCAACCGGTTCGTCACACACGATGACCTTCGGATTCAAGGTCAACGCCCGTGCTATCGCCACCCGCTGGAGCTGACCGCCCGAGAGCTCTGCGGGATATCGGTTCAGGTACCGCCGTCCGATTCCTACCGTGTCTAACGTTTGGGCGACTCGGCTTTCTCGGGCCTTGCGGTCTAGGTCGAAGTGGACCACCAGAGGTTCGGCGACAGCATCGGCAATGGTCATCCGCGGATCCAGACAGCTGTGAGGATCCTGAAAGATCATCTGCATCCCTTTGCGCATAGCACGCAAAGCTGCGGGCCGGGCGGAGCGAAGATCCTGCCCGTCGAAGACGATGGATCCCGAGTCGGGCTCGATCAGGCGCAGCACCAGACGTCCGACTGTGGATTTTCCGGCGCCGGACTCGCCGACCACTGCCAGGCACTCACCTTGTGCCAGTTTGAAGCTGACGTCCTTGACGGCGTGGGTCGGGGTAACTCGCCGACCCAGAAAGTCCCGACCGGTGTGGAAGCTTTTGGTCAGGTTGGTGACCTCAAGAAGGCTCATGTCGGGTTCACTCCCGGAAGAAAGAGTTGGCGGGCACGAACGCACCGGGCCTGATCGGTGTCGGTGACGTTGATCATCGGCGGTTCAGTGGTGTCGCAGCGACCAGGTTGGGCGTGTTCGCACCGGCTGAAGAACCGGCACCCCTCGGGCCAGTCCCCAGCTGCGGGTATGGCCCCTGGGATCGTGCGGAGTCGATGCTCCCCACTGCCAGGCCTGGGTATCGCTGACAGCAGCCCTGAGGTGTACGGGTGTCCAGGCCTGTCGAAGATGTCGTCCGCTGTTCCGTTTTCGACGGGCTGGCCGGCGTACATCACGACCACCTTCTGACACAGCTCGGCGACCACGGCCAGATCGTGACTGACGAAGAGCAGTGCGACACCGGTCTGCTCCTGGAGATCCCGCAGCAAGGCCAGAATCGTGGCCTGAACCGTGACGTCCAGTGCCGTCGTCGGCTCATCGGCGATCAACAACCGGGGATTGGTTGCCATCACCATTGCGATCATGACCCGCTGACACATTCCCCCGCTGAAGGCATGGGGGTACTCCCGGACGCGTTCGGCCGCCCGTGGGATCTCCACGAGTTCCAGCATTTCGATCGCCCGGGCCATGGCTGCCTTGCGGTTCAACCCCAGGTGACGGCGAGCAGACTCGGCGATCTGATCGCCCACCGTGAAGGCGGGGTTCAGGCTGCGTATGGGCTGTTGGAAAATCATGCCCATACCTGTCCCGCGCTGACGTCGCCATACGCTCTCGGGTTGTTTGGTCAGGTCGAGACCGTCGAAGGTGACTGACCCGCTGGAGATCCGTCCCCCGGTCTTGGCGGTCAGCCCCATCACGGCCAGCGAGGTCACCGTCTTGCCCGATCCCGACTCCCCCACCAGTGCGACGGATTCGCCCGCTCGCACGTCGAAAGTCACTCGGTCCACGGCCGTCACCCAGCGGTGGCGGTCCACCGGGAATTCGATGGACATGTCGCGAACCTGCAATAGCGGCTGATCGGAACTGGCAGCAGCCTGGGTACGCCGGTCAGACATCGTTTCCATTACGACTCCTCAACATAGATCGACGAAGTCCATCTCCCAGGTATGTGAACGCCAGAACCGACAGGAAGATCATGATTCCGGGCGGCCACACCAGAAACGGCGCCAGCTGGATATTGGACGCGGCGGTGCTGAGCATCGAGCCCCAGCTGGCTGCCGGTGCCTGCGCTCCCAAACCGAGGAAGCTCAGACTCGCTTCCGCGGCCACCGCCGTTCCCAGCGACACCGAGATCACCAGAATCACCGGAGGCATGACATTGGGAAGGATGTGTCTTCCGACGATTCGTACGGGATGACATCCCAACGCTGTTGCCGACTCGATGTAGGTCTCATGGCGCACGTCCATAGTCGCCGCTCGAGCCACGCGGAAGAAGCGGGGCATCATCACCACGCCAACCGCTAGCATGGCGTTACGGATCCCTGAGCCGAGTACCGCCACGATGGTCATGGCCAGGACCAGCGACGGAGCGCTCATCAGAGTGTCCATGAGCCGCGATAGACCAGCGCCGATCCATCCGCCCGAATACCCCGCAAGAACGCCGAGCGGTAAGCCGAGCACGAGCGCCAATCCGGCCGCTTGCGCTGCGGCCATGAGAGAGATGCGGGCGCCGTAGATGAGACGGCTCAGCGCATCTCTTCCGTAGTCATCGGTCCCCAGCCAGTGCTCGGCGCTGGGGGGCTGCAGCCTTCCGACGAGATCTTGAGCGTAGGGATCGAACGGTGCCACTGCAGGTGCGAAGACCGCCATGAGAATCAGTAGTAGAAGGAAAGCGCCGGCGAGGACTGTCGCTGGTCGGCGGACCAGCGAGCGGAGGAATCGACCGCCTCTCGGCGTCTCCGGGATTCGGTTGCCGGTCTCAGCGACAACGGCGCCCTCTGCCTTGGGACTGTTTGTCATGCGCGAACCTTGGGGTTGAAGTAGCCGTAGGAGATGTCCACCAGGAGGTTGACCAGGACCACGACGAGAGTTGTGAACAGCACGAATCCGAGGAGGACGGGGATGTCGTGGTTGAGGACACTGTCCACGGCAAGACTTCCCAGTCCTGGCATCCCGTAGATGATCTCGATCGTCACAGCGCCGCCGAGCACTTCCGCCACTCGAAAGCCCAGAACGGTGACCACAGGGATTAGGGCGTTCTTCAGCCCGTGCTTGAGCATGACGCTCCGTGGACTCAACCCCCTGGCCTCAGCGTTAAGTATGTAGTCGCTCTTGAGGACCTGGCCGAGGGAGGACCGCAACTGCAGGGCAACCTCAGCCGCCGGCAGCAGCGCTAGTGCAGTACCAGGTAGGACCAGGTGTTGGAACCACGGGATGAACCCTTCGGACAGGGGGACGTAACCGAAAGCGGGGAAGATCTGGACAGTGACGGCGAACAGGGCGATGAGAACCAATCCGAACCAGAAGGCTGGGATCGCGATGGCTATCGAGACCGCAACGTTCACCGCGCGGTCGACCCAACCACCAGGGCGGAGCGAGGACACGATTCCCAGGACGCCGCCCACAACGACAGCGGCGACCATCGCGAACACCACGAGAGATAGCGTGGTCGCCATTCTCCGGAGGATCAGATCTGCGACTGACTGGTTGGAGAGCAGGGACAGACCAAGGTCGCCTTGGACGACGTTGACGACCCACTCCGCGTATCGCGCGATCACGCTGCTATCCAGATTCAGATTTTCGCGTATCTCAGCCACGCGTTCGGGAGTCGGATCGTCACCGGCGAGAACGAGGGCCGGGTCTCCCGGGGCGAGGTCGATGAGCAGGAAGATCAGAAAAGGCACAACTAGAAAAAGGGGAACTGCAGCTATCAGCCGCTGGCTCGTATAAAGCCACATCACGAAACCTCGTCAGCATCGAGGGGCCTTGCCGGGCGGATCAGTCGTGATCCCGCCCGACAAGAGCGCACCTTGTTTCGGATATCAGTTGGTGGCGATGGCCACAGTGCGAAGGTCGAAGATGCCTGAGCTCACCCACGGAATATCCGCCACGCCCACGACGTCCTGCGATGCAACCGTCGCATTCGTTTGATGGCAGATCGGAATGAACGTCGCTTTCTCCAGGGTCTTATCCCAGATCTGCTTGTACAGCGCGGCCCGTTCATCCTGAGGAAGGGTAGGTTCGGCCGCGCGTGTGGCCAGCTCCGCGATCTCGGGGTCACCGTCACCAAACCCGTAGGCCCCCGTGATGTACCGATCGACGGTCTCTGCGGGGTCGAACTCCGGGCTGAAACTGTTGGCCACGTACGCCTGGAACTCTCCAGCGATGTTGCGGGGCTCCGCTTGGGCGCTGGGCACGGCGTTGAGGGTGGCTTCCATACCCACCTCGGCCAGCTGGGATTGGATGACATTGGCGGGCTTTTCAAGGGTGTGGCGCTTCCGAGCAAGTTCGCCACCAACGTCGGGATGGTGATCAGCCCCGCAGCGATCGAGTCGGGTGCAGATATTCAGAACGGGCCCGGGCTGGCGGGATCTGGGGCCTATCTCGTAGATAAGTTCATTCCCCAGGAGTCGCTCGAACTCGTGCGGGCCGACGACGATTACTGGGACGAGAACGGTGGTCGTCTCGCGGGTATGACGATCACCAGCATCTCTGATGCGGCTACTCGTATTAACGGCATCAGGACCGGAGTCACCGATCTGACGTGGGTGAGCTCGGCCAACGAGGTTGTTGCGGCCGCGGCCGACGCGCCAGAGCGGGGGGGGGGCAGCGCCCGACGGGACTGCCGGCCGAGGTGGAGGAAGTAGCAGCAGTCAGACTGAGAGGATGACCACCACCGAGTCTCAGTCCGCCGTTCTCACTGAACAGCGCAACCACACACTGCTCGTGACGATTAATCGCCCACAGGCGCGCAACGCCGTCAATGCGGAGGTGAGCACCCTTCTGGGCCGCGCGTTGCACGAAGCGGACAACGACCCAAAAGTCCGGGTAGTGGTCCTCACAGGCGCTGGAGAGACATCCTTCTGCTCAGGCGCCGATTTGAAGGCATTTGCTCGAGGCGAAGACATCTTCCCGGTCGGAAATCAACAATGGGGATTCGCCGGCGTGCAGCAGCCCATCTCCGTCCCCCTAATCGCCGCAGTGAATGGCTTCGCGCTCGGCGGAGGCTGCGAGATCGCCTTGGCTTGCGATCTGGTGGTGGCCGCCGACCATGCGATTTTCGGCTTGCCCGAAGTCACTCGCGGGCTCATAGCCACGGCTGGAGGCGCCTTCAGACTGCCTGCACAGATTCCGCACCGGGTGGCCATGGAGATGATCCTGACCGGTGAGCCAATCAGCGCCGACCGCGCACTCGAGCTGAATCTAGTGAACCGGGTTGTACCGTCAGCCTTCCTTCTCCAGGCCGCCCTGGAGCTAGCAGAGACCATTGCCGCCAACGCACCTTTGGCAGTCCAGGGCAGTAAGAGAGTTGCACTCGGCATCGTTGGCGGCATCCGCCCGTCTGAGGACCGCACATGGGTCATCAACGACGCTGAGATGGTTGCTGTAATGGACTCGGAAGACGCGGCTGAAGGGGCGCGGGCATTCGCAGAGAAGCGCTCCCCTGTATGGCGGGCGCGTTAACCGTTGTCCTGACGAAGAGGTCGACCTATATCGACGAGTCCTGAGTCTCCGAACGGGTGTCGCCGACATTGTTCATCGAAGCACCGACGCAATCCAGACCATCGTTCAACGCCGCCGACAACGAAACTTCTTTGTTGCTGTACCCCACCCCGCGCGAATCCTAACGAGGGTAGCCACCAGGACCCGTCCGCCGTCTATTTTTGTTGCTGGAGTGCGCGGTACAGCGTTGACCGGCCAACTCCGAGATCGCGGGCAATCGCCGATGGACCCTCCCCCGCCTCGATGCGGTCGCGGGCCTTGTCGATCTGCTCGTCGGTCAGCACGCGCTTGCGTCCCTTGTACTTGCCCTTCGTCTTGGCGATGGCAATGCCTTCAGCCTGGCGTTCACGGATAATGGCCCGCTCAAACTCCGCGAACGCCCCCAGCAGCGAAAGCATCAGATCGGCGCGAGGATCCTGTGCGCCGGCAGCGTAGGTGGCCCGCTCGTGAACGAACTCCACGCTCGCACCCTTCGCGGTGATCTCACCGACGATCTGCTTCAGATCGACCAAGGATCTGGCGAGCCGGTCCATCGACGCAACAACCAGCTCGTCACCATCTCGCAAGTACCTGATGCACTCTTCGAGCTTCACCCGATCGGCACGAGAGCGAGCCGACTGCTTCTCGACATAGACCCGGTCACACTCCCCCACCGCCTCGAGCTGGCGCGCCTCGTTCTGATCGGCCGCCGACACCCGCACGTACGCCACCCGCTGACCGCGCGGACGCGAGGCCCGGCGAGCCGACTTCGGAACCGGCTTTGGCTTCCTCTCGACGATATTCTCCGAGTCCGTCGACTCCACCCGAAAGTTCCACCCCAACTCATCCCGGCGACGGAACCGAGTCCGCACACTCCCGCGGCTGACAATGAGCACCTCCTCGCCACCATCACCCGAACGGTTGAGCAACGTCCCAATCCGTTCAGTCATCGGAAGACCCTTTCGCCCGATATCTGTATTAATAGATACTAGACCCCACGGGACGACGTTTCATAAATGCCGGGACCGACCCTGTGACACAGCGAGGACGTCGCCAGCCTCTCCGTCCCGCACGGGTGTACCCCACGGTACGAGGCCACCATCGCCGCCATATCAGGACTCGCCGGCGGCGCAGCCCGCATTAGAAATCCCGCCCGCACCGGTTGACGGCGCCTGCAACGGTCGTACCGTCACGGCATGGCCACCGAGATGTTGCACACGTACATGCAGGACCACCACGCCGGGGCGGCCGCGGGCGTCGACCTGTTCCGTCGCGTCGCCGAGAGCCATGACGACGCCCACATCCGCGAGGTGGTCTCCCGGCTCGGGGACCAGACCGAGGAGGACAAGCGGTCCCTCGAAGACCTGATGACTCTGGTTGGCACTTCGCCCTCCACCCTCACGGACCTGCCCGCCCGCGCGGCGGAGAAGGTCGGTCAGCTCAAGCCCAACCAGCGGCTCGCCGAGCGGTCCCCGCTGAGTGATCTGCTGGAGCTCGAGGCGCTGACGCTGGCCGTGACCGGCAAGGAACTCGGGTGGAAGTCACTGATCGACATCGCCGATCCGCGACTTCCCCGGGTCACCCTCGAGGAACTGGCCACCCGCGCCCGGGAGCAGGGCGAGCAACTGGAGAAGCTTCGGCTGCGGTGCACGGACGCGCTGCACCAGGAGTAATCGGGGGCCCGGGCCTCAGCTGACCGAACCGCCGCGGAACACTCGGCGGCGTCGTCGTCAGGCCCGCGACATCGACCACCGCGGACGCCGACCGGTGGGGCCACGCCGGATCCTCCCCTACGGTCGGGACATGAGCACCACGCGCGATATCGCACGGAATGCCAGAGCACTGACCAACGCAGAGGGCGGTTTCCCCGCGCAGGAGCAGGAGCCCCCCGGCCTGACCGGCGAGATGAGCCCGCAGCCCGACCACGGTGAGCAGAGCTACCGCGGTTCCGGACGGCTCGAGGGGCTGCGCGCGCTCATCACCGGCGGCGACTCCGGGATCGGACGGGCCACCGCCATCGCTTTCGCCCGCGAGGGTGCGGACGTGGCGATCGGCTACCTGCCGGTCGAACAGCCCGACGCCGAGGAGACCGCGGCGTGGGTGGAGAAGGCCGGTCGCAAGGCAGTTCTTCTGCCCGCCGACGTCCGGGACGAGCAGGAGTGCCGGAAGATGGTCCGCGACGCCGCCGCGCAACTTGGCGGACTGGACGTGCTGGTCAACAACGCCGGCTACCAACACGCGCGCGGCGCCGGCCTCAAGACGCTGGATACCGAGAACCTCGACCGGGTCATGAAGACCAACCTCTACGCCACCTTCTGGGCCAGCCAGGAGGCCCTGGAGTTCCTCGGCGAGGGCTCGTCGATCATCAACACCACGTCCATCCAGGCCTATCAGCCGGCCCCGCCGCTGCTGGACTACGCCTCCACCAAGGCCGCCCTGAACAACCTCACCGTGAACCTCGCCAACGAGCTGGGCGAGCGGGGCATCCGCGTCAACGCGGTGGCGCCCGGTCCCATCTGGACGCCGCTGCAGCCGGCCACCCAGGACGGCGAGAAGCTCGAGAAGTTCGGCGGCGACACCCCGCTGGGGCGGGCGGGCCAGCCCGGCGAGTTCGCGGGCGCCTACGTGTTCCTCGCCTCGCCCTCCGACGCCAGCTACGTCTCCGGCACCGTGCTCGGTGTGACCGGCGGCAAGCCGATCTTCTAGCAGCCGGTGTCCACGCCGCTCGAGCAGTACGCGCTGCTGTCGGTCCTGAACACCGCCGCGCTCGTCTCCCGTGACGGCAGAATCGACTGGCTGTGTCTGCCCCGTTTCGAGTCCCCGTCCGTGTTCTCCGCCCTACTCAGCGGAGCCGAGGACGGACGGTGGTCGCTCACCGCGGTCGACGGTGAGGTGACCGGGCGCCGGTACCTCCCCGGCACGTTCGTCCTGGAGACCCGTGGCGCGCCCCGGGCGGAACGGTGCGGGTGATCGACTTCCTGCCCCGCGTCGCCGGCAGCGGCGACCTGGTGCGACGGGTGGAGTGCGACGACGGCGAGGTGGACATCGAGCACGACCTACGCATGCGCTTCGACTACGCTCGGGCCACCCCGTGGACGCGCGCTGTCGACCTGGACGGCGGCGAACGGGCTCTGCTGGCTATCGCCGGCCCGGACGGGTTGATCGTCACCGGGCCGGAGCTTCACTGGCCGGACGAGGAGGAGGACACCCGGACCGGCTGCCGGGCCGACCGGCTCGTGGGCCGGTTCTCCCTGACCGCCGGCGAGGTGCTCGACTGGGACATGTCGTGGTTCCCCTCCTACGAGGACCCGCCCGCGCACCCGGACACCGACAAGGCCCTCCGGTCCACCATCGAGTTCTGGGAACGATGGTCGGAGGGCATGATCGTCACAGACTCGGTGCCCGAGCTGGTCTCGCGCCTACGTCAATACGAGGACCTGGGCGTCGACGAGATCTAACTCCACCACGTGGCCGCGGACCAGGGCCCGTTCCTCGAGCTGGCCGAGGAGGAGCTGCTTCCCGCACTACTCCGCCCCGGACCGCCGAGTTCCACGTGAAACTCGCCGCTCCGGTCAGGAGATGACTCCGGCGCGATTCACTTCGGCCTCGTACAGCGTCCGGATGGCCTGCGCGGCCTCATCGAGCGGGCTGATCCCCCGACGCGCCCGAGACACGGCCACCGCCCCTTCGAGAATGCACAGCGACTGCAGGGCGAGGCGATCCGCCGACGTCGCGGTCATCCCTCTCTCCCCCAACATCCGCGCTAACACCGACTGCCACCGCCCAAACGCCTCCCCCGCCTGCTCGGTCAGCTCGGGCAATGCCGGATCGGAGTCCACCACCACGGCGAGCACCGGACATCCCGCGCGGTAGTCGCTGGCGACCAACTGCTCGCGCCAGAGCGCGACGAACGCGTCCAGCGCGACAGCCGGATCGCCCTCCCCCGCCGCCCCGGCGAGCTCGATGATCGAGTCCGTCGCGAACTCGACCGCCTCCGACAGCAGTTGCGCGCGTCCGCCGGGAAAGTGGTGGTAGACGGACCCTCGCGGTGCACCACTGGCCGCCAGGACCTTGTCGATGGTCGTCCCCGCCACCCCGTTTTCCCGCAACAGGACCGCGGCGGTGCGGACCATCTTCTCGCGCGTCGCACCGCGACGCCCCCGCCCGGCCTCCGGCGTACTCGATCTCCCTGTGGGCATGCCCAGCATCCTACGCACTATGCTCTATGCCATAGTAGAGACGCGACAGGGCGGACCCATCGATCGGCCCCCGGGGAACGGAGCAGGAATGTCACAGCAGGTCGGACCCATCAAGCGGGCGCTGTCCTCCGCGCGGGGGATGCAGATCGGGATGAGCCTCTGGCCGCCCTACCTCGCCTCGGGCGTGCGCGTCGAGCACATCGCCCCGGACTTCAGCCGGGCGCGCGTGCGGCTGAACCGCCGGCCGTGGAACACCAACTACGTCGGCACGGCGTTCGGCGGCTCGTTGTTCTCCATGTCCGACCCGTTCTGGATGTTCCTGCTGATGCGCCGTCTGGGGTCGGAGTACGTGGTGTGGGACGTCGCCGGCGAGATCGACTTCGTCTCCCCCGGGCGCACGGCCGTCCACGCGGAGTTCGAGGTGACCGCCGAGCAGGTCGCCGAGATCCGCGACGCGGCCGTCGGCGGCGAGAAGGTACTGCGGTGGTTCAGCACCGACCTGACCGACGACAACGGCCAGGTCGTGGCGCGGGTGCGCAAGCAGATCTACGTGCGGCGCAAGCGTGATGCGGCCGCGCCGGCTCCCGGCGGTGCGGCCGTCACGGCAACCGAGATGTCGGCCACACGGCCCTGACGCCGACTCGGTCGGGCTCTGCCCGGGTGATCAGGCGAACGGCGCTCCGGGGTCCGCGCCGACGCGATAAGCGCGGTGACCCCCACCATCGATAAGAGGGTTTCGACCACATCTACCCGCACGACGTGGTCGAAACCCTCTTATCGATGAGACCGGCGGGAGCTCCAGCGCCAACCGGTCGCGCCCCGCCCGCAACGTCAGGCGTTCGCGCCCTGCTGCTCCTTGACGGCGGTCAGGATGTCCCCGACGCGGTCCTTGGCGTCACCGAACAGCATGTCGGTGTTGTCGCGGAAGAACAGCGGGTTCTGGACACCGGCGTAACCGGCGGCCATCGAGCGCTTGAACACGATGACGTTCGAGGCCTCCCACACGTGCAGCACGGGCATGCCGGCGATCGGGCTGCCCGGGTCCTCGGCGGCGTCCGGGTTGACCGTGTCGTTGGCGCCGATGACCAGCACGACGTCGGTGTCGGCGAAGTCGTCGTTGATCTCGTCGAGCTCGAGCACGATGTCGTACGGCACCTTGGCCTCGGCCAGCAGCACGTTCATGTGCCCGGGCAGACGACCGGCGACGGGGTGGACGGCGAAGCGCACGTCCACGCCGCGGTCCCGCAGGGTGCGGGTCAGGTCGGCCACGGGGTACTGGGCCTGGGCCACGGCCATGCCGTAGCCCGGGGCGATGATCACCGAGTTCGCATTGGCGAGCATCTCGGCCGCGCCGGCCACGTCGATCTCGGTGTGCTCGCCGTGGTCCTTGCCCTCACCGGAGGAGGCCTCGATACCGAAGCCACCCATGATGACGGAGAAGAACGAGCGGTTCATCGCCTTGCACATGATGTAGGACAGGTAGGCACCCGAGGAACCGACGAGCGCGCCGGTCACGATCAGCAGGTCGTTGCCGAGCAGGAAGCCGGTGGCCGCGGCCGCCCAGCCGGAGTACGAGTTGAGCATCGACACCACGACGGGCATGTCGCCGCCGCCGATGGAGGCCACCAGGTGCCAGCCCAGCGCCAGGGCGAGGATGGTGACGACGACGAGCATCCACAGCGCCGGCGTGATCACGAACCACACCGTCAGCACGATGAACGCGACGATGATTCCGGCGTTGATCAGGTTCTTGCCGGGCAGGACCAACGGCGCGGACTTCATCTTGGCCGAGAGCTTGAGGTAGGCCACGATCGAACCGGTGAAGGTCACGGCGCCGATGAACACACCGATGAACACCTCGGCGTGGTGGATGCCCAGCAGGGAGCCGGTCAGCTCACCGTGGAGCTCGGGCTCGAGGTAACCGTTCCAGCCCACCAGCACGGCGGCCAGACCGACGAACGAATGCAGGAGAGCGATGAGCTCGGGCATCTCGGTCATCTGCACGCTGCGCGCACGCATCAGGCCGATCCCGGCACCGACGATGACGGCGACGGCCATCAGGGCGATGCCGATCGTGGCGGGCTGGTGATCGAGGACCAGGACGACGGTGGCCACCAGTGCGATGGCCATGCCGGCGATACCGAAGGTCAGTCCGCGACGGGCGGTCTCATGCTTGGACAGGCCTGCCAGGGACAGGATGAACAGCAGCGCTGCGACGAGATAGGCCGCGTTGGCGGCGGTCACGAGTGACATGGTCTCAGGCTCCCTTCGAGAACATGCCGAGCATGCGACGGGTCACGGCGAAACCGCCGAAGACGTTGATGGACGCGACGAGGATCGCGATGGCGGCCAGGGCCAGGCCGACGGAGTTGTCGATGCCCACCTGCAGCAGGGCGCCGACGACGATCACGCCGGAGATCGCGTTGGTGACCGACATCAGCGGGGTGTGCAACGCGTGGTGCACGTTGCCGATGACGTAGTAGCCGATCACGATCGCCAGCACGAACACCGTGATGTGCTGCGGCATATCGCCCGGGGCGATCGCGATCAGCACCAGCAGCAGCGCCATGCCGAGGCCGATCAGGCCCATCTTGGCGCCGGACGACATCTTCTTCTTCTCGTCGGGCGCCTCTGCGGGCGCCGCCGCAGCCGCGGGGGCCGGGGCTGCGCTGACCTGCACGGGCGGCGGCGGCCACATGAGCTCGCCGCCCTTGGTGACGGTGACCCCGCGCTGGACGACGTCCTCCATGTCCAGGGCCCAGACGCCGTCCTTGGCCGGCGTGACGAGCTTGGTCAGGTTGACCAGGTTCGTGCCGTACAGCTGCGAGGCCTGCGCCGGCAGACGCCCCGCTAGGTCGGTGTAGCCGATGATGGTGACGCCGTTCTCGGTCACCACGACCTCGTCCGCGACGGAGCCCTCGACGTTTCCGCCCTGGGCGGCGGCCATGTCGACGATGACCGAACCACGCTTCATGGAGGCCACGTCGGCGGCGGTGATCAGGCGCGGGGCGGCGCGGCCCGGTATCAGGGCCGTGGTGATGATGATGTCCACGTCCGCGGCCTGCGTGGTGTACAGATCGGCGGCAGCGCGGTCGTAGGCCTCACTGGTGGCCTTGGCATAGCCGTCGGAGGAGACCTCTTTCTCCTCGTCCGGAACCTCGACCGGCAGGTACTCGCCGCCGATCGACTTGACCTGGTCCGCGACCTCGGGCCGCGGGTCGGTCGCACGCACGATCGCGCCGAGGCTCGAGGCCGCGCCGATGGCGGCCAGGCCGGCGACACCGGCGCCCGCGACGAGGACCTTGGCCGGCGGGACCTTGCCCGCGGCGGTGACCTGGCCGGTGAAGAACCGTCCGAAGTGGTGGGCGGCCTCGATCACGGCGCGATAGCCGGCGATGTTGGCCATCGACGACAGCACGTCCATCGACTGGGCACGCGAGATACGCGGCACCGCGTCCATGGCCAGTGCGGTCACGCCACGCTCGGTCAGCAGGGTGAGCAGACGCTCGTTCTGCGCGGGGGCCAGAAGGCTCACCAGCGTCGCGCCGGATCGAAGTCGTCCGACCTCGGCCTCGGTGGGGACGGCGACCTTCATCACGACATCGCTCGACCAGGCCGTGTCACCGTCGACCAGCTCGGCACCGGACTCGGTGTAGGAGGCGTCGGCGAACTCGGCGCGCGTGCCGGCACCGGACTCCACGACGACCCGGTACCCCAGGCCGATCAGCTTGGCCACGGTCGCGGGCGTCGCCGCCACACGATTCTCGGCGGGATTCGACTCCGCCACGACACCGATCACCGACGGCGCAGCCGCCGTGTCGGAGACTTCGGTCTCCGGTGTCACATCGGGGATCTCTTCAAGGCTCGAGGCCATTAGGGTTTCCTTTGACAGCGTTGTAAAGAGAGCCGGGGCTTCTCGCTCCGGCTCTGACGGTCATGTTCTGCGGTTTGTATCTACTTATGTCCACGTCCCGCGACATGCAGTGCCACGAGCTGCCCGGTCGAGGGTCGTCCGTGCGGGGCGCGCGAGGCGACACTGGGCAGGTGGGTGGCCCGTGCATCGTCCGCCGCTCAGGCGTCTCTTCCGGGGGCTGGCGGGGGTGACGCCTTGACCGCCGGAAGAACTTCTGTGTGACCTTACGGGATGATGTGGCCGGGAAAGAACCCGGGAAGGCCACTACCGGCGGTTCTGTGAGGTATCCCACAAAGAGGTGAGGTGTGCCTCAGGTCAGCAGCCCGCCGTCGACCTCGTCCCACGAGCGCACCCCGGCCAGCCCCATCGTCAGGTCGATCTCAGCGAGGAGGTTGTCCAGCACCTCGCCGACGCCGCGGCGGCCGTCGATCGCCAGTCCGTACAGGTGCGGGCGGCCGAGCGTCACCGCGTCGGCGCCGCAGGCCATCGCCTTGACCACGTCTGCGCCACTGCGGATCCCGGAGTCCAGGAGGACCGTCGGCTCCGGCCCCACCGCCTCGCGCACCGCGACGACCGCGTCGAGGCTGCCGATCGAGCCGTCGACCTGGCGGCCGCCGTGGTTGGAGACCATCACCGCGTCCACGCCGAGGTCCACCGCGCGGCGGGCGTCATCGGGGTGGAGCACGCCCTTGAGGACGACGGGCAGGCGGGTGCGCTCCCGCAGCGTGGTGATGTGGTCCCAGCTCAGCGCCGGGTTGGAGAAGGTGTCGAGGAAGGTCTGCACGGCGGCGCGGGGCTCGGGCGCGCGGAGGTTGTCCAGCAGGCCGCCGGGGTGGTTGCGCGCCATCTCGAGCAGGGTCCGCACCGCCTGCGGCGTGACCTTCACCGGGTCCTCGGGCTCGTCGGCGGCGATCCGCTCGGCGACGAGCTCGGAGAACCGGGGGTCGGAGGTGTACTGCGCGATCCCGACGCCCCGCGTGAACGGGAGGGAGCCGAGGTCGAGGTCCCACGGGCGCCAGCCGAGCTGGGTGGTGTCGAGGGTGACGACGACGGCGTCGGCGTCGATCTCCTCGGCCCGGGAGAGGAAGCTGTCCACGAGCTCCTCGTCGCTGCTCCAGTACAGCTGGAACCAGCGCGGCGCGGCGCCCACCCCACTGGCAGCGCCTGTACCAGCGGCAGCATCCATCTCGGCGGCGGTGGCCTCCATCGGTGAGGAGCCCTGCGAGGACAGGATGTAGGGCAGGCCCCGCTGCGCGGCGGCGGCGCCCACGTCCAGGTCGGCGCCTGAGGTGATGAGCCCGGCCGCGCCGATCGGCGCCACCAGCACCGGGGCGGGCAGGCGACGGCCCAGCAGCTCCACCGTCAGGTCGCGGTCGGTGGTGTCGCGCAGCATCCGGGGGAGGATCCGGCGCCGGTCGAACGCCTCGCGGTTGGCGTCCATCGTGCGCCCGGCCCCGGCTCCGCCGTATATATACGCCCATGCCTTCCGCCCGCCCGGGCGGCGCAGCAGTGCGCGCCGGGCGGCGGCCTCGAGTCGCTCGGGCCCGGTGGGGACCTTCGGCGTGATCCCGGAGATCCCCGCCCGGTAGAGGACGTTCTGGCGGGCGCGGCCGAACGGGCCAGGCGGTGTGGGCATGCTCGTCACGCTACCGGCGTCGGCACGCCCTGACGGCGGAAGCGGCCCGCCCTCTCGTCCGGGACGGGCCGCCTGTGCCGTGTGCGGATCGTTCGGCAGGGGTCAGTTCCCGCCGAACATGCCCGTGAGGCTGCTCAGCCCCTCCTCACCGAGCACACCCTCGATGCTGCCCATGTCGAGCGAGCCGATCATGATCGGGTCCGGCTCCGGCGGCCCGGGCTCCTCGATGACGATCTCGTCGGCGGTCACCGTGATCACGGTCGCGGCGTCGGTCTCCGACGGGGCGATGATCTCATCGGTGCCTCGCGTGCCCGAGTACTCGGCGGTCATCCGGTACTCGCCGCGCTCGGCGAACCGGTGGGCGAAGACCGCGGTGGCCTCGCCGGTGTCGGGGTCGACGGTGACAGGCGCCGAGCCGATCGCCTCGCCGTCGGAGAAGAACCACACCGAGCCGAGGTCCGTGGCCGCGGCGTCGGTGAGCTCGCCGCCGTCGGGGCGGGAGACCACGGCGGTGATGGTGACCTCGTCGCCGGTGGTGGCCTCGGTCCGCAGGTCGATGACCGTCGCGGAGTCGACCTCCGGGAGCGCGTCCACGGTGAGGGTGGCCGGGGCGGAGGTGACGGGCAGGTAGTTCTTGCCGCCGATCACCGCGCCGCCGAACACGGCCTCGATGGTCTTGTCGCCGGGGGTGGTGAACTCGTGCCCGGCCAGGACCGCGGTGCCGTCGTCGTCGGTCGTTACGGTCCCGATGTCGCGGCCGTTCGCGCGGATGACGACCTCGGTTCCGGAGGGCAGCGGGGCGCCGTCGGAGGTGAGGGTGGCGGTGATGTCCACGCCGCGCCCGACGCGCACGGTGGCCGGGTCCACGGCCACGGTGAGCTCGGGGGTCTGCTCGGCGGCGAGGGTCACCTCGACCTCGTCGGACTCGGCGCCGAGGTAGATGGTGTCGTCCGACTCCGACTGGAGGAGCCGCGCGGTGTAGCGGTGGACGGTGGTCTCGGCGACGCGGGCGTCCAGGTGGTCGGTGTAGGTGGCCGTGACACCGGTGACGGGGATAGTGGCGACGACGACGTCGTCCCGCAGGATCTCCACCTGTGCCCCGCCGGGGAGGTCCTGTCCGTTGCTCGTGTCCACGGACACGTCGAGGGTGACGGGCAGCTGCCCGTTCTCGACCAGGCCGCGTGTGGCGGTCAGCCCGACGGTGCTCGTCACCTCGGCCTTGGGCTCGGGGTTCACCGTGACGGTCGTGGCGGCGGAGGTCGACGCCGCGAACCGTGGCGAGTCGCCGACGTAGCGGGCCGTGACCTGCTGGGTGACCGGGGTGCGGTTGTCGAGCAGCGGCACGGTGTGCTCGATGCTGGCGCGGCCGTTCGCGTCGACCGGCATGCGGCCGATCGCGGTGCCGTTGACGCGGAACTCGATGTCGCCGGCGGTGACCTTGTTGGTCCCGTGGTTGGCGGTGACGGCGGCGGACAGGGTCGTCTTGCCGCCCTCCTCAACGGTGGTCGGGCTGACACCCACAGTTGTTGTGGTGGGAACAGCCCCGAGGGTGAAGGACACAACGTTTTCTTTAGTGGGCAACCAGCTGCCGCCGGTCGCCAGGTGCGCCCGGACTCCAAATCGGAAGGTGTCACCGCCCTGCGCGTTGGCGGGAATATTCAGCGTGATCCATCCCGAGCGCGACGACCCTTTGGGGACCGAACGGTTGGGGCTCAGGGTGTCACCGGGCTGGCCGCCAAAGTAGTTGGTCTGATCATGCGTGCCGACGTTGGTGAAGTCGGGCCCGCCGCTCCCGCTCAGCGTGAAGCCGTTCGGAACGGTGAAACCGTAGGTGTTGAGGACACGGTTATCGCTGAAGGGAACGCAGACTCCCAAGCGACAGGTCTTTGTCCCGTAATTGTTTGTGGCCGTGAGGTCGAGCCTCACGTGCCCTCCGGGGCGGAGGTTGCTCTGTCCGGTGTTGATGGTGGCCTTGAAGTCGAAATCACCAATCCTGACGGTCTTGGTGGTCTGGGCCGTGGCGGCGGGGGCGAGCCCCACCATGATGGTGAGGGCCGCGAGTACGGCGAGAAGTTTGCGAATCATGAGATGTCAGTCCTATTCCTGGCCGTCAGCCACCGAGGGAGCCGGACAGGCTCCCAGAGCCGGTGAGGGATCCGAGGTCGAGTGAGCCGGACGAGCCGGAACCGGGGGTGGCGGTGACGTCGTCGTCGCCCTCCCCGCCGATCACCGTGACGGTCGTCGAACCCGTCGCGCGCTCGGTCCCGTCGGCGGAGTGGTAGACGAACTGCACGAACTTGGACTCCGGGTAGCCGCTCGTCCACGTCAGGTCCACGTCAGCGACGCCGCGGGTGACGGCGATACGCACCGGCTGTCCATTGCCGTCGAGGACGGGTTCACCGTTGTTGACCACGGTGAGGTAGCCGTTCAGGGTGTCCCGGGAGGCGAGCTCGTCGTCGGGGGTCACGGTGACCCGGAAACGGCCGGTCTGGCCAGACTCGAGCGCGTCGACAGGACCGTCGACGGTCACGGAGAGAGCCTCCTCGTCGACGCCGGAGGCAGCGACCTGCACCGTGTGCGTGGCGGTGTGCGGTCGCAGGACCCGCGGATCGTCCGGGGTGAACTCGACCGTGACGGTCCGGTCCGTCGCCGCCGCGGGCGGGAAGGTGAGGTCGACGGTGGCCTCTCCGTCCGCGACATCGATATCCGTGGCCACCACGCGGCCGTCGATCCGGACCACCGCGGTGCCCTCGGCGCCGGCCGGTGAGGTGAGGATCCGGAACTCGGTGGCCCGGCCCGGCTCCACCGAGCCGGGGCCGATCAGCTGCGAGCTGGTCGCCGCCGCGTCGATGACCGAGAGGGTGCCGGAGTCGGCGGCGCGGGACTGCCCGGTGCCGGACGGGTGGTAGGTCGCGGTGACCTCCACGTCGCCGGCGCGGCCGAACGAGAACTCCGCCGTCGCCCGGCCGTCGACCACGTCCACGACGCGGGACTCCGCTCCTGCGACGAACTCGACCCGGCCCTGCGGGTCGGTGGTCCCCTCGGCGGGGTTGATGACCGCCTCGAGCGTCACCGGATCGGCCACGTAGGCGGGCGTATCCAGACCGTGGAGGACCAGTGTCGTGGAGGTGCTGGCCTCGACCTGGACCGTCGCAGTCGCGGTAGCCGGGGCGTAGGGCGAGGTGGCAGACGGGGTGAAGACGGCCTCGACGGCCGCCTCTCCCGCCTCCGTGAACGTCATGCTGGTGGCGGCCTGGCCGTCACGCACGGCGACCTCGCGGACCTGGTCACCGGAGGTGAACTTCACGGTCCCCCGCGCGTCCTCGGGAAGGGTGACCGACACCGGGGTGCGGGTGTTGGCCTCCGCAGTGGCCGGGGCGGTCATGGACATCTCGGTGGGGACCCGCTGCGGGGTCACCTGAACCTGCGAGGTCGCTGGTGCATAGCGCGGATCGGTCGGAGTGAACACGGCGGTCACCGTGGTCGCCGCTGTGTCGGTAAAGGTCAGTTCGGCACGCGCCTCACCCGTCGCGGTGTTCACCGGCGTCGTCACGCGCTGCCCACCACCGGTGAAGGTCACCTCGCCGGCGATGCGCGGATCGACCGTGGTGACGAACTCCGCCGGGGCCCGCAGGAGCACCTGGTCCGGGGCGGTGAGGGTGCTGGAGGTCGGCAGGCCGACGATCTCGACGGACTTCATCGTGGCGGCGCCGCCGTTGATCGGGGCGGTGGCCGACGAGCGGGGGCTGCAGTAGCCGGGAACCCACTGCGTGCCGAGTAGCGGAACGCTCGCCGAGGCCAGCAGGGTGAGGTACGACGCTGGATTGGGACCGTAGGTGGCGGCCGCGCCCTGGGTCCGGACACCGATGTTCGCGGTGCCGGCGCGCTCGGCCTCGAAGGACAGCGTCACCTTGGGGAACTGGAAGTTCAGGGCCGTCGCCCCGCTCAGATTCATGCCCAGTCCGGCGTGACTGTTGGTTGAGGTAGCCCCGCCGTTGCCGATGGTGCTGTGGCCCTTATTGGTCAGGCGCAGCACGTTCCCGTTCGGGTCCTGGGCGCCGGCCTCGTTGACGGTGAGGATCGTGGCATCAGAGACGTCGATATTTCCACCGGTGAACGTGTGGCCGACGAGCTTGGTCCCGGCAGGGCGCTGGAGGTCCAGTTTCAGACGAGACGCGCGCTGGAGACTCACCGTACTGGGAAGGCTATCCAACTCGACATTGATCGGATCGATCTCGAAGGTGACCTCGAAGCGCTCCCCCGCGTTGACCGACTCCGGGGCCGAGACGTGGATCTGCACCGGATTCCTCGGCGTGATGTCCATCGGCCCACCGACGCCCGCGACGCTTGGCGCGGAGATGTAGCAGGTGGTGTCGAACGATGTGGTCGACCGCGTCGGCTGCGCCGTGGCCACCGACGGAACGGTGGACACGCCGAGGGTGACGACAACGGCAGAGAACCACGCGAGTACGCGGCGCATGGGCTTCCTCGAAGAATTTGAAGGGTGCGCCCTGAGGGGAACTGGGCACATGTTGAAATATGACTGAAACTATATAGGGGATTCTCAGTTGCGCAACAGGTCGACAGCACTTCCCCGGCGCGGAACTTGGCCAACGAAACTCCAGATTCCAGATGTCGCCCACCTGTCACGCGCTCGCACCCCGTTCACTCGGGTTTCAGCGCTGGAGCTTTCGGAGGTGACTCCACGAGCAGTTAAACCCGACGCGCCGATGCCTCACGGCGCGTGCGTCCACCCCCGAGCGCGGCGTGAGTCTGCAATGCGGGCCTTTACTTACATTACAAAGTCATTACTATAGGAGCGGTTCCCTTACTTGCGGCTGTCCGCCTCCGCTGGACGAATTATCCCCACCTGTCGACGGACACGCCTGTGCTCGATCCCTGCGCACCCCTCTGGAGTCTCACGATGTCCGCCGATGCCCCCTCATCTCACGCCCGCACCGTGTCGCCGGCCGCGCGCATCGCGACCGCGCTCCTCGCGGCGCTCGCTCTAGTACTGGGCGTCGCCCCGGTAGCGTCCGCGCAGAGTGGCTCGACCCGGATCGACGATTTCACGTTCGCCGCCAACGTCAACTCCGGGGGGAGCGCTCTTCGCCCCAGCGGACATGTTCGGCTCGACCTCACCGCAACCAACACTCATGGCAGCGGATGGGGAGTCATTTCCAACCGAGTCCTCAACACCTACGGCTTCACCGTCCCCGGCGGATACGCGCTGCGAGATAGTGGGGGCAACGACATGCGTGATCCCGGCACGCACGGCCAGTCGAACTACTTCGGCGGCAAGCCCCGTAACGTCGCTTATCAAACGGTGCAGAAGGACAGCTCCCGATCCGGCTGGCTCTCGTTCACCATCCCCGCAACTGCCCAGGGTGGCAGTGTTCACCGCTTCGGGGTCAGGGCCCACCTGGGGACCGGCGGCAGCTGGAAGCCCACCGCAAACAACGTCGTAAGCTTCACCATGCCAGCCGTCGCCACCACCACGCAGGCCGTCACCGTCAGCCCGAGCACCGGGCGGGTTGGCGAGCCGGTCACCCTCTCCACGCGCGTGACCGCGAACTATGGCACCAACACCCCGACGGGGACCGTGCGGTTCATTGTGGACGGCAAGACCGTCTCCGCGAGCGTGAACAGCAGCGGCGTCGCCACCGCCACCACGACGTTCGACACCACCGGCTCCAAGTCGGTCACCGCCACCTACACGCCGACGAGCACGGCCCAGTGGCGCACCTCCTCGCGCACGGGCACCGTCAACATCCAGAGCGAGGCCACCCGGACCGATCTCTCGCTCGACAAGGTCGAGGTCCTCGCGGGCGGTACCGTCCAGGCCAGCGCCGCCGTCACCCCGGCCGGAGCCGAGGGCGACATCGAGTTCAGCGCCGGCGGCGAGCCCGTCCGCGTCCCCGTGGACGCCGAGGGCAAGGCGACCGCCGTGCTCCCCGCCGACACCGCGGGCGAGACCACGGTGACCGCCACCTTCATCCCGGCCGATCCGCAGCGCTACACCAGCAGCTCGGACAGCGAGACGATCGACGTCTTTGAGCAGACCGCCACCACCACCCAGGTCACCGCCGGCAACGAGGCCGTTGAGGCCGGTAAGCCCACCACGCTGACCGCCACCGTCAACCCGGCGGCCGCGGCCGGCACCGCCACGTTCACCATCGGCGGGCAGGGCTACACCGCGACCGTCTCGGGCGGCGTCGCCACGCTGGAGCACACCTTCCCGGAGGCGGGCGACCACGTCGTCGTCGTCGACTTCACCCCCACCAACGGTGACCGCTACCTGCCCAGCTCCGGGCAGACCACCATCTCGGTCGACTCCGAGACCACGGCCACCGACCTGACCCTCGACCCGCTCACGGTCACCGCCGGCGGCACCGTCCAGGCCACCGCCACGGTCACCCCGGCGGGCGCCGAAGGCGAGGTCGAGTTCGCGGCCGGTGACGAGACCATCCGCGTCCCCGTGACCGACGACGGCACCGCCACCGCCGAGTTCACCGCCGCCACGGCCGGCGAGCTGACCGTCACCGCGACGTTCCACCCCGCCGACCCCGACCGGTACACCACCAGCACCGACACAAAGTCGGTGGACGTGACCGCCGAGGCGACCCAGACTGTGCTGACCGTCGACCAGGACGAGGTCATCCCGGGCGACTCGGTCCGGGCCACCGCCACCGTCTCCCCCGCCGGAGCCGCCGGCGCGGTCGAGTTCAGCAACGGCGAGACCACGGTCAGCGCTCCGGTGAACGCCGAGGGCATCGCCGTCGCGGACATCGACGCCACCACGACCGGCCCGATGGAGATCACCGCCACCTTCCTCCCGGGCGACACCGGCCGCTACAGCGGCAGCAGGGATTCGCTGAGCGTCACCGTGCTGGACAAGATCACCACCTCCGTCAGCGTCAGCTCCGGGTCCGGACCGGCGCGGGTCGACGAGCCCACCACGCTGACGGCCACCGTCACCCCGGCGGCCGCGGCGGGCACCGTCGAGTTCACCGTCGACGGGCAGACCCACACCGCGGACGTCTCAGGAGGCGTCGCGACGGTCGCCCACACCTTCACCACCGCCGGCGAGCACGCCGTCGAGGCCGCGTTCGCCCCGACCAACGCCGATCGCTACGAGAGCAGCACCGGCCAGGGCACCGTGACCGTGAAGTCGGAGGCCACCACCACCGACCTGACCCTCGACCCGATCCAGGTCACCGCCGGCGGCACCATCCAGGCCACCGCCGCCATCACCCCGGCCGAAGCCGAGGGCCAGGTCCGGTTCGAATACGGCGACCAGATCCGCACGGTCGACGTCGAGAACGGCTCGGCCACCGCCGAGTTCGACGCGGCGACCGCCGGCACCGACACCGTGACGGCCACGTTCGTCCCGGCCAACCCGGACCGCTACACCAGCAGCACCGACAGGAAGACGGTGACCGTCGACGCCGAGGCCACGACGACCGAGGTCACAGTGGAGACCGGCCCGATCCGGGTCGACGAGCCCACCACCCTGACGGCCACCGTCACCCCGGCGGCCGCGGCGGGCACCGTCGAGTTCACCATCGGCGAGCAGACCCACACCGCGACCGTCACGAACGGCATTGCGACGGTCGAGCACACCTTCACCACCGCCGGCGGGCACACCGTCGCCGCCGAGTTCACCCCGGCCGACGCCGGCCGCCACAGCGGTAGCACCGGCCAGACCACCGTCTCGGTCGAGTCGGAGGCCACCGCCACCGACCTGTCCCTGGATCCGATCCAGGTCACCGCCGGCGGCACCATCCGAGCCACCGCCGCCATCACCCCGGCCGAAGCCGAGGGCCAGGTCCGGTTCGAATACGGCGACCAGACCCGCACAATCGACGTCGCGAACGGCTCGGCCACCGCCGAATTCACCGCCGCCACGGCCGGCACCGGAACCGTCACGGCCACGTTCGTCCCGGCCAACCCGGACCGCTACACCGGCAGCTCGGACAGCAAGAACATCGAGTTCAACGCGGAGGCAATTGCCACCGAGCTGAGCATCGATCCCGCAGCGGTTACCGTCGGCGAGACCGTCACCGCCACCGCCACCATCACGCCCGCCGGGGCGGCAGGCACGGTCGAGTTCGCCTACGACGGCCAGACCACGACGGTCCAGGTGGCGAACGGCACCGCGACCGCCGAGTTCGAGGCCACGACCACCGACGCCATCACGGCGACCTTCGTCCCCGCCGACACCGGGCGCTACAGCGGAAGCTCCGACACCGCGACGTTCACCGTCAACGCCGAGGCCACCGCCACCGACCTGACCCTGGACCCGATCCAGGTCACCGCCGGCGGCACCATCCAGGCCACCGCCGCCGTCACCCCGGCCGAGGCCCAGGGCCAGGTCCGGTTCGAGTACGGCGACCAGACCCGCACAATCGAGGTCGCGAACGGCTCGGCCACCGCCGAGTTCACCGCCGCCACGGCCGGCACCGGCACCATCAAGGCCACCTTCCTCCCGGCCGACCCGGACCGCTACACCAGTAGCACCGACACCGAGACCGTCCAGATCGACGCCGAGGCCACCGGGGTCAGCGTCACCTCGGGCCCGGCCACGGCAGGCGAGCCCACCACGCTCACCGCCCAGGTCACCCCGACCGGCGCCGCGGGCACCGTCGAGTTCACCGTCGACGGGCAGACCCACACCGCGACCGTCAGGAACGGCACGACCACGGTCGAGCACACCTTCGCCGAGGCGGGCGACCACGTCGTCGTCGTCGACTTCATCCCCGCCGACTCCGGGCGCTACACCGCCAGCACCGGCCAGACCACCGTCACCGTCGAGGCGGGACCCGTCACGGAGCCCACGTCGGTCGAGCTCGTCGCCGACGACGCCGTGGCCGGCGAGGAGATCACCCTCACCGCGCGGGTCACCCCGGCGGACGCGGCGGGCCAGGTGCGCTTCACCGTGGACGGCCGCGAGCACCTGGTCCCGGTGGTCGACGGCGTGGCGACGCTGGTCCACACCCCCGGCGAGCCCGGCCGCTACACGGTCCGCGCGGAGTTCATCCCGGCCGATACCGACGCCCACGCCCCGAGCGAGGAGACCGGGACGCTGGTCGTGGTCGACGACAACGAGGTCACCGATCCCCCGGCATCGGGCTCAGGCTCGCTGAGCCTCACCGCGTTCATCGGATCGATCGCGCTCGGCTCGGTGTTGCACGGCTCCGGATCGCTGGCCTCCCTCGGCAGCTGACCCACCCTCGGGCCGGGCCGGAACACCCTGGCCCGGCCACCCGACCCCCCCTCCCCCACCAACCAGTCCCGCTCACAGGAGTTCTCATGACCATGTCCCGCATCGCCACCCGCATCGCCGCGACCGTCGCCGCCGCGGCCGCCCTCACCGTCGGCGCCGCCGGCGTCGCCTCCGCCGCCACCTCCAGCTACAACGTCGAGGGCAACACCGTCTCGGCCACCTTCAAGGCGGGCATCACCTCCCCGGTCGGCGGTTGCGTGGCTGTGGTGGCCGAGCGTGACGACGCCCAGAACATCGCCGACATGATCTCCAACATCAATCTCAACAACATCGTCGGCACGCTGTCGGGCGAGCGCACCACCATCCTGCGCACGGACACCGGCAGCCCGGTGGCCCTGCCCATCGTCACCCGCCCGGTCACCCTGTCCGCGAACGACGTCCCCACCGGGGTCCACTCGCTCATCACCTACTGCGCGGGCGACACCGTCCCGGTCACCCGGACCGTCGCTGTGGGCGGCGCCGAGAACTCCATGGGCAGCGTCGTCAGTGACGGACCGGCCCTCATTTCGTCGGGGATGAACTTCATCTGAGGGCCGCCCGCGCCGAGGCTCAGCGTCCGGCCGTGAGGAGCAACGACGCGTGGTGCGGCACGTCCAGGGCCGTCACCATCCCGACCTCGGCGCCCGGCACCTGCCCCGCGCCCCGCTCGCCACGCAGCTGCCGGATGGCCTCGACCACGTGGTTGGCGCCGAGCATGAAACTGTGGGCGAGCAGCCCGCCGTGGGCGTTGGTGGGCAATCGGTCGGTCAGGCCGATCCCCTTGTCGACGGCGAACGCCGCCCCGTCCCCGTTGTCGACGAACCCGAGATCCTCGTACTGCAGGATCGTGTTGATCGTGAAGCAGTGGTACGCCTCGAGGAAGTCGACATCGCCGGGACCCAGTCCGGCGTCGCGGAACGCCCGCGGACCGGAGATCGCCGCCGACGTGACCAGGTAGTCGGGGTTCTGCGTGAACCACTCGGTTCCCGACACACGGGACCTGCCCGGCCCCACAACAGCCACCCGCACCACCGGGGCGCGCAGGTCGCGAGCCCGGTCGACCGTGGTCATGACAAACGCGGTGGCCCCGTCGTTCACCAGACAACAGTCCGCAGACCGGAGCGGCTCGGCCACGACCGGGGAGTCCAGGTAGTCCTCGAACGTCATCTCCCGTGGCCGGAGCGCACCCGGAGTGTGAGCGCGTGACGGTGGGCCTCCGCCGACACCGACGCCAGTGCTCGCGGTGGAAGACCGTACTCGTGCGCATAGCTCTGGGCCATCGCGGCGAAGTAGACGGGCTGACCGTACCAGCCGACGGGCATCTCGAACGTCGCCTTAAGCTCGTCCTCGGCATCGTCGGGCTGGGGCGCTTCACCATGCAGCTCCTGCGGCCGCACGGGGTAGGGACGGCTCTGGCCGTAGACGCGGTCCGAGAGCTACTACACGATTCGAGATCGGGCGGTAGTGCTGCCCCCCTCCCCTTTCCGAGCTCGTCGGCTGAGAGGCGTGCACCTCAACGCCCTCCGGCCTCGGCCCGCCCACGCCACGCGCGAGGGCGCGCTGAGTTCGCCGCCGTCCCCGCGCGGCCCCTGGATTCGGCCTACCGTGTGACGTAAGGCACGCACTGTGCGGGAACGGACGACGAAAGGCGGCCGATCGTCATGGTCAAGCGTCAGGTACCGAAGCCGAGCGAGATCTTCGAACTCATGCAGTTCCGCAAACCGAGTCTGGATTTCCGGGCCAACCGCCTGTCCCGCGCGCAGTCGATTCCGGATCTCCGCGCGATCGCCAAGCGGCGGACCCCCGCCGCGGCGTTCGACTACACCGACGGCTCGGCGGACCGGGAGATCTCCCTCGCTCGCGCACGACAGGCGTTCGAGGACGTCGAACTCCACCCGGGCGTGCTCACCGACGTCTCAGACCTCGACACCACCACGACGATTCTCGGTGGCCAGTCCGCTCTGCCATTCGGCATCGCGCCGATCGGGTTCACCCGGCTCATGCAGACCGAGGGCGAGATCGCCGGAGCCGGGGCTGCGGCCGCTGCCGGTATCCCGTTCTC